>NZ_JCACKM010000067.1:0-38290 GCF_059505385.1 Desmonostoc vinosum | reverse complement strand
CTCTGCCTTCTGCCTTACCCCAACCTAGATCACCAAAAGTTGCCAAGACCCTTAAATACGGCAAAGATAGCCGTGAGTATGAGATGGCAGGTGGTGTTCGCAAAAGTGAACGTATCCGCAGAAGCACAGCAACTCGCTTGAAGGCTGTGGCACAACAAGCATCAAGTGAAGGTGTTCAAACCGCTTAATTTTATCTGTGGTTTGAAGCAAAGACGCGCAGTAGAGACGCACCATGGTGTGTCTCTACTTGAGAACGGCGGCGGCGTCTATATTCCTGTAATTCTCGGTGACGACATGAACCTGCTATGGTGTAATCGGTGCCGATACTAAGTCCTTGTATACCATTCGATACGGGTTTGAATTTCCAGTTTTGCGCTTGTCTTAAAGTTTCTGCATCCAAGTCGCTGTTTCCGCTAGAACGAACAATGCGGGTATTGATTACATTACCCTGTGCATCAGTATCAACGGCTATTTCTACTCTCCCCTCTATGCCTCGTCGCCTTGCTGATGCTGGATACTGGGTATTGCAATTGCGGCAAACTGCACGACTATGATTAGAGGTGTTAATTTTTGGCGGTGTTGCTGTTGGGTTTGCGGTTCTATTGCTATTGCCAGTACCAGTGCCAGTTCCTGAATTGGGACTAACTATAGAGTCGGAACCACTGATGTTACTCTGGCTTGTTTGAGAATTTCTGTTTCTTCTCAAACACTGAATCAATTTTTGATTGGGAGATTCTCCAGTCTGGGGTGGGGAAGAATTTATTGGATTTGGTTTAAGTTGTTTAACTTGCTCAGGTTTTTTAGTTGTTTTTGGCGCTTGAGTCAAAAAATTGCCTGTATCTGATAACGCTGTTGCAGTATGCAAAATTGGTGAACCAATCATACTGTAAGCCACAATACAACTGACAGCAATACTAGAAAAGCTCATAGTTGATGCCACCTAACTATACAGTGCAAGTTGCTAGTTAAGTAATATTGTACCTATGTTCACCAACTTATCTGCGTAAACTGCGGGGGTCGAGAGCATCTCTGAGTCCGTCACCAAGTAAATTAAATGCTAGGACTGTGAGAATAATTAGTGTTGCTGGTGGCCAAATTAGCCAAGGTTGCAGTACCAAAATCGAAGCATTGGTTGCCAAAGAAAGCATATTACCCCATGAGGGGTCTGGTTGTTGAATTCCCAAACCAATAAGACTAAGTATTGCTTCCGCAGCAATAAAGCTGGGTATTGCCAAAGTGGCAGAGATAACTATATAAGTGGCAGTTTGGGGTAAAACGTGGCGGATGATAATATAAATGGGATTTCCACCCATTGCTTGTGCTGCTTGCACAAATTCTCGTTCTTTAATTGAGAGTACTTGTCCACGAATGACGCGTGCTAAACCAGCCCAGCTAATCACTGAAGTAATGACGATAATCAGCACAAAGCGCTGAGTATTGCTTAACTTATACTCTGATAATACTGCCGCCAAGGTAACTAATAAATAGATGCTAGGGAAAATCATTAGCACTTCTGCCAAGCGCATAATGGTGGTATCAATCATGCCACCGAAATAACCAGAAATTCCGCCTACCAATAGACCAAGGGGATAGGTAATGATAATGCCAAAAATCCCGATAAACATACTTATGCGACCACCATGCAGCAGGCGAGTGAATTGGTCGCGGGCTTGGTCATCAGTACCCAATAGGTTAAATCTTACTCCATTTGTCGTGCTAAATAAGTGCCAATTTAAGGGGATACCAGGAATAATTGTGACTTCATTCCATTTGGGGGGTAGTGGCAAACTTAGCCGGAATAAGCGATATTCTGAGCCAGAGACAAACAAACGTAAAGGTGAGGGTTTAGTGTAGTCTACTACTATTTGGCGATCGCCTGTTTCTAGGTTTGTGTCTCCCTGAGTCGTGGGATAAATATAAGGCCAGGTTAATTTTCCTGATTGAGAAATCCAATGTATTTGAGTTGGTGGCAGTAGTGAACCACCAGGCTGTCGTTCTAAAGGGTTGTAAGGGGCGATAAAATCAGCCGCAATTACTGCCACATAAAATACTGTCAGCACAATTATGCCAAACTGCGCTAAAGGATTTTTCTTAAGTCGTTGCCACCAGGTCATAGTTTATCAGTTATTCAGTTATCAGTTACTTGTACTGTTGACTGAATTATATCTAAGCATGTAATTGCTCAATTAAATAACGCTGTTCTGATTGTTGTTTTTCGTGTTCCACAACAAACACATTTGAGTAAAGATTGGCGAGAATTTGTTTGCCTTGCTGTGTAAGAGAGAGGTAATGCAGTCCATCTGTGATGTATGGGTAGACTCCATTCCAGTAAAATTTGGCGTAGTTATTGCGTAAATCGGCGGGGGTTTGATATCCCAAAACTTTATTCATTCCAGTTTCTTCAAACTCATAGAATAAAGAAGTGATTTTTTTTAAGTAGCGTGGGTCACTGAGTTGCCCGATTAAATCGGCAGCCCTCACCAAACCTGCAAAGCACTTTGTTTCTTGATGATCTTCTGCTGTTGGTACGGGAAAGCGAGTTAATTCAATATTGCTTTTGATGACTTCAGAGTCTATTAACTTGTGACCGCCAAAACGCTCATCAATAAATAGTTTGGCTCTATCAACATGATACGGTGTCAGGCTGGCATCAGAAGCACCAGGAGGTAAGGAAATCATTCTGTCATTTTTACCTGTAGCATAAAGGTCTTCTGTTTCTCGGTCTTGTCGACAAACTCCTTTGACGTAGCCGATATCATGACATACTAAAGAAATAATAAAATGCAGCCAGTCTTCGCTGGAAACACCACCTTCTCTGATGTGTTTGCCACGTAAAATTTCTTGCCCAACTAGGGTGACTAAAACAGAGTGTTCGACATTGTGATATAAGGCGTCGCTGTTGGCAATGTTTTCTAAAGCCATGTTACCAGCCCAAGCAATGATGTCTTGATAGTCATGTTTTAGGCAGCCGTAGGTACGACGATAGCCATCTCGAATTTGCTTGACAAAGGCATCTATTAAAATTTCAGTGGCATTGAACATATCTGGTTACTCAGGTAGATAGTAATTATTATGGTAAATTTAAGGGTTTTTGCCTGCGGCAACGTCTTCGACTGAGAAATGTCTTTAATTTTAAATTTTGAGTTGTACCTTTGTGCGCTAGAAGCGCAGCTTGAATTTTGGCAGTGCAGGTTACTCTTTTTTAACTCAGGCATAGGGTTGGATGCTAGCTATCTGTGTACTTAAGATTGCACAACGTAGGTTATGACTTTCTTAAATCTGATTAGCTTCAGAATAATTACGGAGAGCGGAAGTCGAATCTAAAGCTAGTATGACAAGAGAAGTTAAGGAGCTTTACTGTAGTTGGATATAGATGTGCATTGTTTTGTTCAGTTTTTCACTTTTACTGTTAGTTGACATTGTTCTAAATACATTGGGTGTATTACTTAGAGAGAGTCAACAAAGATACAAGCAACATGTATAAAAAATACATTATTTCAGGCAAAGATTAAGTATAATTTACCCTAGTAAAGATTCTGAACAATAATATAGTTTTTGTAATTTTACATACCATTTTTTAGTAAGGTACGGTTATCAATCGAGAAATCATCGTCATTTGAGAACGGGGAACAGGAAAGAAGGAAGTTAGAAGTGTACAAGAGTCCTATAGTTTGATAGCGAGTAAGTGGAGGTGTGTCTGTGGGTGATGAGAGTTTTTTAGAAGTCGATGTCAAAGAAGCTTTGATAGATGAAGATAGTAGCTTTCAACAAGTAAAGACAAATAAAAGGCAAACTACTCCTTGGTTAAAACCATTGATGTTGGGTGCTGGTTTGGGAATAGCGATCGCTTTTAGCGGCATGGGTATATTAAGTCATCATTCCACTCGCCAGGAAAGTGCAGTTGCCAATAAGTCGGCTAAAAATATTACACCAATGATGACAGTAACTGTTGCCGCCGTGGAAACTGCCCGTGTGACTCGTACCCTCAATAGTACAGGAACTGTTACAGCACGAGATTTGATTCCAGTTTTACCGCAAACCAACGGCTTACAAATCAAAAAAATCCCCAATGACATCAAAGAGGGAGTATTTGTTAAGCAAGATCAAGTGCTAGCAGTATTGGATGATTCGGTATTGCAAGCCCAAATTAGCCAAGCCAAGGCAGATGTAGAATCCAAACAAGCAGATGTGGAATCCAAGCAAGCGGATTTGGCATCCAAGCAGGCAACAGTCACATCAAATCAAGCGATCGTCCAGCAAAAACAAGCAGATTTAGCCCAAGCCAAAGCCAAACTAGAAGAAGCACAAAAGAATTTTCAGCGTTATCAAAAACTGGCGACTGCGGGGGCAATTACTCAACAAGAACTTGATACTCGTGAATACACAGTCAAAACTGCCACAGAAGCAGTGAAACTAGCCCAAGAAAATGTCCGTAGTGCCAAGGCGAATGTGACTAGCGCTCAAGCAAATATCAACAATGCCAAAGCCGCGATTAATAAAGCCAAAGCAGATGTCCGCAGTAGTGTAGCCAAAGTGCAGCAGCTGCAAATGCAACTGCAACAAACTATAGTCCGCGCACCGGTTGCTGGAGTGATTGCCGAGAAACTCGCAAGAGTTGGTGATGTGACTGGTATACCGCCCCAAACTCAGGTTGGGAATGTCGTTGGTGGTACACAAAAGTTATTTTCGATTATTCGAGATAGCAAACTAGAACTGCAAGCCGAAGTACCGGAAATGCAATTACCACAGGTAAAACTTGGTGCATCTGTGCAAATTACCTCTGATGTTGATAGTCGGGTGCGCTTGCAGGGGCGAGTCAGAGATATACAACCGTTGGTAAATGACCAAAGGCGTGAAGCAACAGTCAAAATTGACTTACCATCAACAACCCCACTCAAGCCAGGAATGTTTGCCCGTGCTGCCATTACCACTAATACAGCAATGGGCATAACGGTACCACAAAAAGCAGTGCAATACCAACCAGATGGCAGCAGAATTGTATTCATCCTATCTGATGAAGATATTGTCCGTGCCCAGAAAATAGAAGTAGGTGAACCTGTTGATAGCGACAGAGTAGAAATCAAAAGTGGATTGCAGCCAATCGCTACAGGTTTACGTGTAGTAGTTAGCGGTGCAGGTTATCTCAAAGATGGCGACAAAGTGCGAGTGGGTGGAGGGTGGGGGGATGAGGGGGACGCGGAGACGCAAAGATGAGGGGGACGCGGGGACGTGGGGACGCGGGGACGCGGAGAATAATTAATGACTAATGACAAATGACAATTCCCAATTTCCCACTCCCCACTCCCTACTCCCCACTCCCTACCTTTCAAGGGTAGGTTTTTCATATTCAGTCTGAAAAAGCCTATTTTTCCGTTCCGAAATCTTTCTCCGCGTCCCCCTGTCCCCGCGTCTCCGCGTCAACCAAAACGCAACGCGAAATCTAAAAAACCTACCCATAAGAGCTACTCCCTACTCCCCATTCACAATTACGAATTACGAATTAAACAATGTCTTTCAACATCTCGGCTTGGTCGATTAAAAAACCTGTTCCTGCCATAGTTTTGTTTTTAATTTTGACGGTGGTTGGTTGGTTTTCTTTTATGTCTTTAGGAATCGATACCAACCCCAATATTGATGTACCAGCGGTTACGGTAACTGTGACTCAACCAGGGGCGGGGCCGGCAGAGTTGGAATCTCAAGTTACTAAAAAAATTGAGGATGCTGTTGCTGGGTTAGGTAATATTGATAATATGGTTTCAACGGTAACTGATGGCAGTTCCAAAACTACAATTAATTTTATTTTAGGAACTAATAGCGATCGCGCTACAAATGATGTCCGCAATGCGATCGCGCAAATTCGCCAAAACTTACCCCAAGATATTAATGATCCCATTGTCCAACGTCTAGATTTTGCTGGTGGTGCGGTAATTACATATGCTGTAAAATCTGACCGCCGTTCTGTAGAAGAGTTAAGCAATCTTGTAGACCAAACTATTAGTCGGGCTTTATTAGCTGTTCCCGGTGTAGCGCAAATTAAGCGTGTGGGTGGAGTAAACAGGGAAATTCGCATCAATCTTGAACCAGACCGCTTACAATCTCTGGGTATTACTGCTACTCAAGTCAACGATCAAATCCGCGCTTTAAATATTAACTTGCCTGGGGGACGCGCTGAAGTTGGCGGTAGTGAACAAAGTATCCGCACCCTTGGCAGTGCTACGAGTGTAGATATGTTGCAAACTTACGAAATCCTCCTCCCTAAAGGCGGTTCTGTGCCCTTAGCTAGCTTGGGAACTGTAGAGGATAAGTTTGCTGATATCCGCCAAGCTGCCCGGATGAATAATAAACCTGTGGTAGCTTTTCAGGTGTTGCGGAGTACAGGCAGTGTTTTAGTGACGGTGGAAGAAGGAGTTAAAACCGCAGTGCAAAAACTGCAAAAAACACTCCCTCCAGATGTCAAGCTGGATTTAATTTTTACTAGAGCGAATATTGTCCGTCAAACTTATGCCAGCACTATTGATGAATTGATTCAAGCTTCAGTGTTGGCAGTGATTGTGATTCTACTATTTTTACGAGACTGGCGAGCGACATTAATTACTGCTGTGGCATTACCTCTATCGATGATTCCTACCTTTGCAGTCCAGCAAGCACTGGGTTATACCCTTAACAATATGACTTTACTGGCATTAGCGTTGGCGGTGGGTAACTTGGTAGATGATGCCGTTGTGGAAATCGAAAACATGGAACGGCACATGGCCATGGGGAAGTCAGCGAGGAAGGCGGCTTTTGACTCTTCTGACGAAGTGGGATTAGCTGTGATTGCCAGTGCAGCCACGATTATTGCGGTGTTTCTCCCCGTTGCTTTTATGGGTGGTGTCCCTGGGCAATTTTTCCAACCATTCGGCGTGACTGTTGCGGTTTCCACAATTTTTTCTACTCTCGTCGCGCGAATGATTACGCCGATGATGGGTGCGTATCTCCTCAAGGATAAAGAGTATCGCCAGCCTAGCGCGATCGCGGCAACGACAAGATTAAAAAAAGTCCTCAGTCTCAAAACCAATATTGAATATGCTAAATTTCGGCGGTCTCGCTGGCAACCATATAAATCTCTCCTCCAATGGGCGTTACGTCATCGATTAACCACAATAGCAATTGCGATCGCTTTTTTCCTCACCAGTTTGATGTTGGTTCCCTTAATTCCCAAGGGTTTAATTGATGATGGTGACTTTGGTATTTCTAACGTTTCTATTGAAGTACCCCCTGGTTCCACCTTGGCAGACGTCAACAAGGTAGTGACACAAGCAACTGATATTCTCCAACAAAACCCAGCAGTTGCGAGTGTGTTTGCCACTGAAGAAATCAACTCTGCGACTCTTGCAGTCAATCTCCAACCCAAAAAATCACGAATATCTCAACAACAGTTTCAAGAACAAGTACGTCCCTTGTTAGCACAAATCCCAGGGGCGAGAATCAGTTTTCAGAGTCAATCACCAGGCGACAGCCGCAAGAGTTTATCGATTGTGCTGAGGAGTGAAAATCCCCAAGCTTTGACTCAAACTGCCGATGCCCTAGAAAAACAGATGTGGGCTATACCTGGGTTGGTAGAAGTTGCTTCCACTGCCAGTTTAGTTAAACCAGAAATCTTGGTTATTCCCAACCCCCAACGGGCAGCAGATTTGAGTGTCACAGTGCAAGCGATCGCGCGAACTGCTTCATTAGCTACTATTGGTGACAATGACGCCAACTTAGCCAAATATAATTTAAGCGATCGGCAAATCCCGATACGCGTGCAAATCGATCCCCAAGCCCGTACTGACATCAACACCATCAGGAATCTGCAAGTCCCCAGTCAAAATGGTAGCTTGATTCCCCTGATAGCAGTTGCAGACATCCGTTTTGGCAGTGGCCCCGCTACCATCAACCGTTATGATCGCGCCCGTCAAGTTGCTGTAGAAGCTAACTTACAGGGTATCTCTTTGGGAGAGGCGCTACAAGCCGTTAACAAATCACCTGCAATTCAAAACTTGCCACCGGGAGTAGTACAGCAACCTTCTGGCAGTGCCAAAATTATGCAGGATATTTTCAGTCGCTTTGGTGCTGCACTGGGATTAGCAATCATGTGTATCTATGCAATTCTAGTGTTGCTTTACAATAACTTCCTACATCCGTTATCAATCATGGCAGCCTTACCTTTTTGTTTGGGTGGCGCACTCATAGCTTTAATGGTTGCTCAAAAACCTTTAGGACTTTATGCCCTCATCGGTATTGTATTGCTCTTAGGGATTGTCACCAAAAACTCAATTTTGTTGGTTGACTATACCATCATCAACATGCAGGAAGGTAAAACCCAACGTCAGGCATTGATAGAAGCTGGTGTTTCCCGCCTACGTCCCATCATCATGACTTCCTTAGCAACAATCGCTGGCACCTTCCCTCTAGCATTGGGAATAGGTGCCGGTTCCGAAGTTCGTCAACCAATGGGAATTGTGATTATGGGTGGTTTCACAACCTCCACCCTCTTGACCCTACTAGTAGTACCAGTCATCTTTAGTTATATTGATAACTTCCAACACTGGCTCGTAGATATGCTAAGTTATGGCTTGGCTAAGAAACCATCCCACCACTCTGCTGATATCAGTCTGCCATCTACCGACGAAAAACCCGCTTCGTAGAAGAAACTGGGGGCAAGGGGCAAATGTAGGTTTTTAATATTTTGCGTTTTGAGCGACGCGGGGACGCGGAGACAGGGAGACACGGAGAAAGATTTTGGAACGATAAATTGTGATATAATGTAAAGCCATAATTTGCGGGTGTAGTTCAGTGGTAGAACGCTACCTTCCCAAGGTCGATGTCGTGGGTTCGAGTCCCATCACCCGCTTTTAGCACTTTTAAGGGACTGGGGACTGGAGATTAGGTAAGCAGCGGCAAAATTATGGTAACAGAGTTTGTACTGAGCGTAGTCGAAGTGCGTTGCCGAAGCATGTCTGAGGCTTTAAACCCTCCCACATTTCAAAATGTTTTCCCAGTCCCCAATCCCCAGTCCCCAGAAACAGACCATTTAATGTTGAAGACAAGGATGCTGAGCGCATGACTACCAAACCTAAGATTTTCATTGATGGGGAATCAGGAACTACAGGTTTACAAATTTACTCACGACTAAACCAACGTGATGACATTGAATTAGTTCAAATTGATCCATCCAAGCGTAAAGATACAACTGAGCGAGCAAAACTGATCAATGCTGTTGACTTGGTAATTCTCTGCTTACCTGATGACGCTGCCCGTGAAGCCGTCAGCTTAGTCAGCAGTACCAAAGTGAAAATCCTCGATGCTAGTACTGCTTATCGAACAGCTCAAGGCTGGGTATATGGCTTACCTGAAATGCATCCAGGGCAGCGAGAGAAAATTGCTAGTGCCCAATTTGTTAGCAATCCCGGCTGTTATCCTACAGGTTTTTTAATTTCCATACTGCCCTTAATGGCCAAAGATCTCCTACCTCAAAACTTTCCTGTTACTGTGAATGCAGTCTCCGGTTACTCTGGTGGTGGTAAAGCTCTCATCCAAAAATACGATCGCTTCCACCAACAGCAAACAGAAGTAACATCGCTGCATCCTTACGGCATTTACGGCTTACAGTTTGGACATAAGCACGTCAAAGAGATGCATCAGTATTCCGGTTTAACATCACCACCGCTTTTCGTACCAGCAGTAGGGGATTTTGAACAAGGAATGTTAGTACAAATTCCTTTACCCCTGTGGACATTAGATAATCCGCCATCAGGTGAGGTAATCTATAGTGCGATCGCTGACTATTATCAAGGTGAAAAATTTGTGCAAGTTGCTCCCTTCAAATATCCCAGTGTGCTGCGAGATGGAACCTTCCTAGACGCGATGACAGTCAACGGCACCAATCTTGTTCAAGTTTGCGTATTCGCCAACGACACCACCCACGAAGCGCTGCTAGTCGCTCAACTCGACAACCTGGGTAAAGGCGCATCAGGAGCCGCTGTACAAAACCTCAACATTATGCTGGGTTTTCCAGAAGAATTAGGACTGTAGCATTTGTCTAGGGATTGGGGATTGGGGACTGGGGATTAGAGATTGGGGATTGGGGATTGGGTGTTTCTCCTTCTGCCTCCCTCATCCCCCGGTGATATCATGTCCGGCTAATCACTTATCATAAAAATTTCTCCCTTGTCCCCCTTCGGGTGACGCTCGCAAGCTCGCTCTAAGCGAAGTTATGCCGCAGGCTTTACGCTGCGCTAACGCAATCGCCTGCGGAGGGAAACCCTCCTTTACTCGCTGTCTCACCGCGTCTCCCTATCTCCGCGTCAGCCAAATCATAAGTCTTTAAACCGACATGATATGACTGAGCGAAGTCGAAGTGCATCCCCTTAAGAAGCAGACTGCAACTGTTCTAATCTTGCCAGTACCTCTGTACTGTGAATATTGGGGTTGACTTTTACAAAAGTCTCACGCAAAACACCTTGGGGATCAATGATGAAGCTGTGACGCATAGATACAAAACCAATCCAAGAACCGTAAGCTTTACTCACCGAACCATCAGTATCAGCCAACAGTGGAAATTTTAACCCTTCTGAATCACAAAACTTGGCGTGAGAATCAATATCATCAGCACTCACACCAATTATTTGAGCATCTTTTTCTACATACTTAGGTAAGTCTTGCTGAAAACGACGGGCTTCGATAGTACAACCGGCGGTAAAATCTTTGGGATAAAAATACAGAACTACCCACTTACCACGCAAGTCAGAGAGGGAAATTTTGCCATCGCCTGTGTTGGTTGACAAAGTAAACTCTGGCGCAGGTTGATTCATCGCTGGGAGTTTACCCCCAAGAGCATCAGCAGTAGGAGTAAAATTCAACCAACCAAGGATAGCAAAACAACTGACAAATAATATGTTTAAAAAAGTACGACGGGAAATCATTGTGCAAACCAGAACCGTAAATTTAACATAAGTTTACAATTCTTTGTGACTAATTAGTTGTAGGAACGCACTTTTGAAGCGTCTCTACAGAGATTCGGTTGGTGTATCTATACTTTCGATGTATTGGCTATCTAAAAGAAAGGCTCCTTTAGCAAACCGAATTCCCCAATATCCGCCGGGACGACGGTCAATAACTATACCTTCTTCACCAAGCCGAATTACATCGGGAGGGCGCAGCATGGGCATAGGTTCAGCAGTTTTAACGTAGGGTGGTAGCATCACAACACGGACTTTACTACCAATAGCGAATTCTTTTGACATTTTGAGAGATTGGGGAATGAGGGAGTAAAAAGCTGGAGGAGCAGGGGAGGCTGGGGAAGCAAGAAATAATTACGAATTACGAATTACGAATTACACTACAAAGGATTGTAAAGTAAATAAAAGTACAATCCATTTTCTTGCCATGTTGTGCCTTTGGAATCGATGGGTACTAAGGGGATACCCCAATCAAGACGAACGGTAAAGCGATCGCCTTGTGTCCAGCGTAAACCCAAACCAACGGAGGCGATGGTATTAAATTTGAGATTTTCTCGATTTGAACTGTTCCAGCCTATACCGAAATCGGCAAAGGGGACTATCTGTAATATGCCATCTGTTTCGGGTAGGCGGAGAATTGGTACTTGCACCTCAGCAGAGGCGAAAGTGCCATTATCTGTGAGGTTAAAATCTTGACGATAACCCCGAACACTATCCTGTCCCCCAATACCAAATTGCTCTAAAGGCACAATTTCTGTAGTTGTTAATTGCGTATTTACACGCATTAAAAGTAAGGTTGCAGGAGCTATGAGGCGTGCCCATTGGGCTTGTCCTTGCCAAGAGAAAAATCGACTATCTGGAGCATTTTTATTAATTGTGGCATCGAATGCACCCAGACCCAGGTTAAATTGGGAACGTAGGGCGATGACTTCGCGGCTACTGCGGGATGTCCATTCTTGAAAAAATCGTAGCGCGGATACTTTGGTGCGTCCCTGTTCATCAGCGCCTAATGAGGGGAAAGCTATGCGCTCAAAGTTAATGTAAGTGGCTTCACTTTCCCGACGGGAGGCTGTCAAACCCAAGACAAATTCTTGTGTCGGAGTTTGGATTACGGGTTGGCGAAATGTCAATTCATAATAACGAGACGATGACTCGATATCTAAGATATTGAAAGGCTCTTCAATGACATTGCTGGATGTGGTGCCATAGTTAAAGCTGAGTGTGCCATTGCGAGGGTTGAGAGGCAATGTGTAACCAACATCGAAGGAATTGCTACCGTCGGTGTTGGTATAGCCTAAACTCAGACCATCCCCTAGTCCGAGAAAGTTGGCTTCATTTAATTGTAATCGGCGGCGGAAACTGCCAACACTAGGCGATCGCCCGTTATCCAAAACTACTTGCGCGTTAAAGGTGTTGGCTTCGTTCACAGCCACTTGTAGCACACTTGCACCAGGACGCGATCCCGCTGAGAGTTCAGCGGACAAATTTTTGATCAAAGGATTGAGTTGTAGAAGTTGGAGTGACTCTAACAGACGTTGGCGATTGAGAGGTGGTGATGTGGCGATTTCTAGGCGGCTACGCACATAATTAGAGTTGAGTCGCTGAGTGCCTGTAATTTGGATGTCTTCTAATTTTCCTTCCAGTACTTGAATTTTGACAACACCTGACTGAATAGTCTGAAGTGGAATGTAAGCACCAGAAGTAATGTAACCATTATTAATATATAGTTCAGTAATTTTAGAGCGAGCTTGATATACTTGGGCAAGTGTTATGGGTCGTTTGGTAAATTCAGCTGTAGCTTGGGTTAACTCTGCTGGAGAGAAGACTGTACTACCGATAACTTCAAACCTTTCTACAATGATGGTTTGCGGAACCTTACCAGGTAATGATTCTTCAGGTGTAGAACTGGGAATAGAGGGTGGTAATAGTTCTGCTGGTGGGGGAAGTGGCTGTGGTAGTTGGGGTGAAGGTGATGGCGAAGGCTGCGGTGGCTGGACATCCTGCGGCGGCGGAAATTGTTGAGCAAAGGTAGAGTTTGGAGTTTGTGCTTTGAGGGGTCGAGAATTTGTGCAGCTAAGCATGACAAATACGCTCAGCTGTAACCAAGACGCTGCCAGCTTGATCAGATATTTATCGAACATGATCAGTAGGTCAATGCTATGTAGCCATGAGAGTTGAGATTTGGCAGTATCAGATTAACAATACCAAATAGTGTGGCCTGTTTTTTAGACTTGTCTTTAATAATGGCGATCGCGCAAATTTAGATAACACAGTGCGTTAGGCTAAAGCCATAACACACCCTACTTAAGATTTACTGTTCCCTACCCCGAAGGGGTTTGTTGAGCAAGATTGCGTTCTATTTGCTCAATCGCAGAAAGCCAAACATCATATCCTTCTTGAGACAGATGTAATCCATCTGTGGTCAACTCTAAACGCAAATTGCCTTGAAAATCTATAAACCAATTGTGGATGTTGAGATAATTAGCTCCTTCTTGTTTAGCAATCAGAGCTAATTGTGTATTGAGGTGACGAATCCGGCTATTAGAGATTGTTGGTAGGCGAGTAGGTAAGATTGATTGCAGAATTATCTGAGCTTTGGGATGAGTTTGCCGGAGGTTGCGAAGAATCCGGCGGTGATTACGCGCAATGGCTTGGTCGCTCGCACCTTTGCGGATGTCGTTAATTCCAGCCATCACGTAAATAGCGTCTGGTCGCGTTGCGGAAAATGCCCCTAGTCTTTTGAAAACGCCGTTGGAAGTGTCTCCCGATATCCCCTGATTGAGCCATAATTTCCCAGCAGGTAGTTTTTCTCTGGGGAACCACATGCTTAAAGAATCACCAACCAGAATGCTTAAATGATTTTTACCTTGGCCTTGGGTAATCGCTTTGGCTTCTAAAGCTAATAAACTTTTCCAATCTTCATAGGTGAGTTGCGGTTTTTTGGCTGACTCCGTTAACGATTGTGCCTCACCATCGGTACGTGTATAACTTTGGCCTGTTTTTAGGGCTGCCAATCTTTGGTAATAAAGTTGATAGCCAGAGATCAAAGGAAGATTGACCGGTTGGGTGCTGGGGTTAAGTGACGACTCGGTTAGTTCTGGCGCTCCCTGATGGCTGTATTGTGGTGAAGTGGTGTCAGCGCTGGGGACGTTTTTGGGATCTGGTTTTGGCTGCGAACCTTCTGAGGGTTGCACTGCCTGACTGCTCAACTTGGGAAAGAAGATATTGAAGCGAGGAACAATTTTTTGGCTGATTGGTGGCTGCGAATCTCGTCTGGAATTCCACAGATATCTAGAATTTTCTGGCAAGATAATCGACAGCTGCGGAAGAGCCGATGCTGGTATTGCCAATCCTGTTAACAAGCCTGCTGCCAACAGATAATGGTACCTCATCGTTTTGCCTCTCCTCTAATCACTGCTTTTCCCTATGACAGCATTTGCTGGCTGTATTCAGGAAAAAATTTACTATGGTTAAGTTCTTATTCTCATTTACTCTGTGTAGTTCTGTAAAGCGGGTTCACAAGATTATATTTGACAATTCACAATCTCTTTAAAGCTTGTGTTTACGGATAGCAAATAAGTATTATTTGTCAGGATATTTTTACTCTAAATACTGATTGACATCAGCCTTAAACTTGGGGACTTTTTACCTTGAATATTGCTAACATAGTAAATGTTTATCAATTTCAAAGTTTTGTGGTGATTGCCCTTATGTTGCAGAGGTGAGGGGCGATCGCTTTGTGATATTCTCATCTTCTAATTAAGGGATGCGATCGCATCATTGTGTCAAGCATGGGATTAGTCAGATTAAAAATCCGAGAACTAGCACAAGAAAAAGGATGGACGCTCAAGGAAGTTTCTGACCGTTCTGGAGTAATTTACAGTACAGTAAGAAGCTATGCCCGCCGTTCGGGAATGACAACAGTTGATTTCACTGCTATTCACAAGTTAGCGCGTACTTTTGATGTGATGATTGAAGATTTGGTAGAAATTGTTGAGGAATAGGCGAACACTGTTCAAAACACATACATAATACGACCTCATGCCATGAATCAGCAAGTATAGCTAATGAAAGGGAACAGGGAAAAATCAGCCCCCCACAAGGATGAGTCACTGCGCTGGGGTTCCCCCGTTGTAGCAAGTGGCGTTGGGGTTTCTACCTACCTTTGGAAACAAATATTATTTCGCCCACAAAGGGTGAAGCTTTGAATCTTTAATTTTTTCGTGAAAAAAGGCATAAATCGCGCAAAGCGACTCATGAAATAATTTATTAACTTGGATCTATTGTGTCAGAAAATACAAAGATACAGACATAGTTTTAATATCAAAACTATTTCCTTAAGGTACATAGTTGAAAATCTATGTTTAAATAAGTAACTGTATGTTTAAGCACATTTATGTCAAGTTGTATTTATCTAGAAGAACCTGTTTGGAAGTGCTAATATTTAGGCTAAGTCATTAGTATCTCTTGATTATTTTGTGGCTAGAGCTAGTACAGCGATTGGTGTCAGTCCAGTTATTAAGGAGATTGTGCAAAAACAGGCACATTCTACGCGTTTAACTCTGAAAGAGGTTATTCTCATGGGAATGTTAGCGATTGATAAGTTAGATGATGAAAGCCGCCAAGAGTTAGCAAATCAAGTTCACCAGATGCAGGTAAGTGGTGAAATATGAATTTGCTGACAAAACTTGAAAGTCAAAAGTAAAATTGACTTTTGACTATTAACCAAATCGATAACAACTTCCCTTAACGTAATCCTCATTAATTTCAAAAGATATCCATTGGCGTTGCAAATTTTCGGCAACAAATCCAGTGGTATTAGAACCTGCAAATGGATCTAATACTATATCTCCTTCATCAGTTAAAAATTTGATAAAAAACTCAGCAAACCCTTGAGGAAAACGTGCTGGATGAGGTTTAATTCCTGCTGCTTGACAGCGACGTAAATATGCACTGTTAGACTCTGTGTTGGCAATTTCTAGTAAGTTTGGCGGAATTGCACCCTGGTTATCTTTTTGAAATTTATCAGAAATATCATGTCCACTAGGACGTACTTTCGCCTTATAGCCATTTTTAAGCAATTGCTTCATACTTTGGCTATAAGGCTTTAAAACTTTTCTATTGTCTGCTTTAGGGTTTGGTGTTTTAGATAACCACCAAACTACATTTACCGAATCTTTTACACGAATTCGCCTGATTGTCACCCACTCAGCAGGGGTAGGTAATCGAGATGGATTGTAATGATAGAATTCTTGAGCGAGAAAAAAGCCGACTTCTTTACATAATCTAACTAACAGTTCATATTGATAAATACTGCGTACAGGATTACCAGGAAGGTAAGCACCGCCTAAATCTAGAACAAATGAACCGTTATCTGTCAAGACTCTTTTAAATTCCTCAGCAAAAGGTAAAAACCACTCGATATATTTTTCGGCGCTTTCATTACCGTATGCTTTTTTTCTAGTTAGAGCAAATGGAGGTGAAGTTAGGATTAAATTAATACTGTTGCTATCAATTAATTTAATCAGTTTGAGACTATCACCTAAATATATTGCTCCGTTATTTTGATTATAATAAGGTTGCAAAAATGCTTCTATTTGTAACTTTACTTGTTTTTTGTTCAATTTTTAAAAGGTGAGGAAATTATTATTGCGGATGCCGGATTAGCATCTGCATTTCGTTTGCAACTGTAAGGCAAGCTTTAAGGATTTTTAGGGGTTGATCACTTACTACATCAGACAAAATTTTTCAACCTGCCTGGTACTAAGGTTGTGCGATCGCTCTTGTGCATACCATAAAAACTTTTTTATTAAGATTTGTAAATTTAGCTTGTCATTTTAGTAGTTTATTCAGCCATTATTACTAAGTAAGTGATCAGCAATAAATCGCACATTATATTTACTCTAATCTTAGCCAAAATAAAAGGATAATTTAATGGCTGATTTGGAAAGGCTGCTTAGTGACTTGCCAAATATTATTGATGAACTCAACCTTAATATTGGAAATGACAATCAAATTAAAAATGAAATATTAAAACTGAATAATATTTTAGCAAAATTAAACGATACTCAACAATCGATTGAATCAGAATTAGGATTTGAAAAAATTAAAAATGCAGCAATGGGAGCATTGCCATTTTTAGGAACAGTAGCCAGTTTATTTATTCCTGGTAGATTTTTAGTAGATGCAGTCATTGCTGGTGGTGCAGGATTACTTGTTGAAAAATTAGGAAGTACAGAAGCTGAAATTACCTGAGATGAATTACAGGAAAAAATATTTATATGGGTTGAATGGGTAAATACCCTTAAAGAAATAGCTGAATATCTTTTAAATGATTCAGGAATTCTAACTCAAATCAATAATTATCATCTAAGTGAAAATATAAATAAAAAATTGCAAGAGAAAGAGAAGTTGTCTGTTTATAAAATTAACTATGCTTCTAATAGTACACAGGTAAAAAATTGATTTTATCCTACATGGGATTAAAGTAAAAGGGCGGGCAAGATGCCCACCCCACAAGAAAGAATACAATAATTGAGGTTATTTTGACGTTTGCCAGAAGAAAGGGTAATCTTCTGGGCTTGATGAAAGCCCTGCTTTTACAGGATTTTGTCTGATATATTCCCAATATTGTTGAAACTCTTGGTCATTTCTAACAATTCGGTCGTACCTTTCATCTTGCCAAACTGTTCCTATATGTTTTATCACTTGAGGAATTTGCTTAGCACTATAACCTTTAATACTTTTCATAATACTACTCAATGACCAAAACTCATTTTCAAACTTGAGTAATGGTTGAATGAGCATATGCACATGGTTTATCATAACTACAAAGACAAGTATTTGATATCTGTTTTTATTAAAAAACAAACAGGAATTAAAAACTATTTTTCTAGCTTCTAGGCTAAGTTCTAACTTTTCCCAAGTATTAAAGGTAATGAAATAAACTGCCCCATCTAACTCCCAATGAGGCAATCTTCTCTGAAAAATTCTCAAATTTGTTTCTTGCATTCAGAAGATAAAATTATTTGTAATATTATTGTGGGGTGGGCATCTTGCCCGCCCCTTTCTTTATTTTTCCCATCTTCTGCATCCAAAATTTATAAAAAATCCCCTACCTTACGGCAGGGGATTTTATTACTTACCTACAAAACTAGTAGCCATATCAACCGAACTTACCAGCAGTGGAGGCAATCAAGAAGGCGGCGTAGGTGAGGACGTAGCCAACGGTGAAGTGAGCTAGACCAACTACACGAGCTTGAACGATAGATAGAGCAACGGGCTTGTCTTTCCAGCGAACTAGGTTAGCTAGAGGAGTGCGCTCGTGTGCCCAAACTAGGGTTTCGATCAACTCTTGCCAATAACCTCTCCAGGAGATGAGGAACATGAAGCCGGTAGCCCAAACTAGGTGTCCAAAGAGGAACATCCAAGCCCAGACAGACAGGTTATTCACGCCGTAAGGGTTATAGCCGTTAATTAACTGAGCTGAGTTAGCCCAGAGATAATCACGGAACCAGCCCATGAGGTATGTAGAGTTTTCGTTAAACTGAGCGACGTTACCTTGCCAAATACCTAGATGTTTCCAGTGCCAGTAGAAGGTTAACCAACCTACTGTATTCAATGCCCAGAACAGAGCTAAGTAGAAAGAGTCCCAAGCGGAAATATCGCAAGTACCGCCACGACCGGGGCCGTCGCAAGGGAAGGCGTAACCGAAGTCCTTTTTATCGGGCATCAGTTTGGAACCACGCGCATCCAAAGCACCTTTAACAAGAATCAAGGTGGTGGTATGCAGACCCAAGGCGATCGCATGGTGTACCAAGAAGTCGCCAGGGCCAATTGTTAAGAACAGGGAGTTAGTACCAGCATTAATTGCATCTAACCAGCCAGGTAACCAAACGTTAGCGTAGTTAGGATAAGCTGTGTAAGCAACACTGTCTGGGTTAGACAATAGCACATCCAATCCGTACAGCACTTTACCATTAGCGGCTTGGACGAACTGAGCAAATACTGGCTCAATCAGGATTTGCTTTTCTGGAGTACCAAAAGCAACTACTACGTCGTTGTGAACGTACAAACCGAGGGTGTGGAAGCCCAAGAAAAGGGATACCCAGCTGAGGTGGGAGATAATCGCTTCTTTGTGCTTCAGTACGCGCTCAAGTACGTTGCCTTTGTTTTGTTCGGGGTCGTAATCACGTACCCAGAAGATAGCGCCGTGAGCAAAAGCGCCAACCATCAAAAAGATGGCGATGTATTGGTGGTGCGTGTACAAAGCTGCCTGGGTTGTGTAGTCCTTAGCGATGAACGCATAGGAAGGCATAGAGTACATGTGCTGCGCCACCCATGAGGTAACTACACCCAAACAAGCTAGGTGCCAACCTAATTGGAAGTGGAGAGAGTTGTTGTAGGTGTCGTAAATGCCTTGGTGAGGCATGTTGAACGGGCCTTCAACGGGCTTGCCAAAGAAGGTTTTGGCATTCATCATCTCTTTGATGCTGTGACCAATGCCAAAGTTGGTGCGGTACATGTGACCGGCAACGATGAATAGCACAGCAATCCCTAAGTGGTGGTGAGCGATGTCAGTCAACCACAAAGCTTCTGTCTGGGGATGGAAACCACCTAAAAAGGTGAGAATCGCTGTCCCTGAACCTTGAGATGTGCCAAAAACGTGACCTGCTGTGTCAGGGTTTTGTGCGTAAACAGCCCAGTTACCTGTAAAGAAGGGTGTCAAGCCTGCTGGGTGGGGCAGTGTGGAAAGGAAGTTATCCCAACCAACGTGCTGTCCGCGAGATTCGGGGATCGCAACGTGAATTAAGTGACCTGCCCAAGCCAAAGAGCTAACGCCAAACAAACCTGCCAAGTGGTGGTTCAAGCGAGATTCAGCATTCTTAAACCAAGCGAGGCTAGGGCGGAACTTGGGTTGCAAGTGTAACCAGCCAGCAAACAAGAACACTGATGCAAAGATCAACAGGAAGATTGCACCGTTGTACAGTTCGCTATTTGTCCGCATCCCGATGGTGTACCACCAGTGGTAAATACCAGAGTAGGTGATATTTACTGGATTGCTAGCGCCAGCTTGGGTAAACGCTTCAATTGCTGGTTTACCGAAGTGGGGATCCCAAATCGCGTGGGCGATGGGACGGACATGCAGGGGATCTTTGATCCACTGTTCAAAGTTACCTTGCCAGGCTACGTGGAACAGGAGGCTGGAAGCCCACAGGAAGATGATTGCCAAGTGACCGAAGTGAGTTGCGAAAATCTTTTGGTAAAGATTTTCTTCCGTCATGCCATCATGGCTTTCAAAGTCGTTGCCTGTAGCGATCGCATACCATATCCGACGAGTGGTCGGATCCTGTGCAAGATCCTGGCTAAATTTTGGAAATTTTGTTGCCATAGGTTTAATAAATCCTCTGACCTTTAGCCATCAAGTATCAGTCTTGAGAGTTCTGAGTTTTGAGTGTTGAGCTTTGAGTTTTTACCCAGTACTCATCACTCAGAACTCCGTATCACTGATTGCTACCCTACTGAAAGTATGTGTGCGTGGAAGAATGCCCAAGTGGTGGCAATCCCTCCTAAGAGGTAGTGAGCTACACCTACAGCTCTACCCTGAGTAATGCTCAGAGCGCGAGGCTGAATTGCTGGTGCTACCTTCAGTTTATTATGTGCCCAAACGATGGACTCAATTAGTTCTTGCCAGTAGCCGCGACCGCTGAACAGGAACATTAAGCTGAATGCCCAGACAAAGTGAGCGCCCAGGAACATTAGACCATAGGCAGAAAGCGCACTTCCGTAGGAGTTGATGACCTGTGAAGCTTGCGCCCACAAGAAGTCACGCAACCAGCCATTGATTGTGATGGCACTTTGGGCAAAGTTACCACCAGTGATGTGAGACACATTTCCGGCTGCGTCTACCGTTCCCCAAACATCGGATTGCATTTTCCAGCTAAAGTGGAAAATTACAATTGATATGGAGTTATACATCCAGAAGAGTCCGAGGAATATGTGATCCCAACCAGACACTTGACAGGTACCGCCACGACCGGGGCCGTCGCAAGGGAAACGGAAGCCCAGGTTTGCTTTGTCTGGAATTAGACGAGAGCTACGGGCAAACAGTACACCCTTGAGCAGAATCAAGACGGTGACGTGAATGGTGAAGGCGTGGATGTGGTGAACCAAGAAGTCGGCTGTACCCAAGGCAATGGGCATCATCGCCACTTTCCCGCCTACAGCCAAGATCCCGCCGCCAAAAGCATAGCTTACAGGCTCTAGGGCGTTGGGAGCAGTACCGCCAGGTGCTAGGGTGTGGATGTTTTGTACCCACTGAGCAAACACTGGCTGCAACTGAATTGCTGTATCAGAGAACATGTCTTGGGGACGGCCCAAGGCACGCATGGTGTCGTTGTGAATGTATAGACCGAAGCTGTGGAAGCCAAGGAAAATACACACCCAGTTGAGGTGAGAAATAATCGCATCCCGGTGACGAATCACCCGATCCAGTACGTTGTTTTGGTTCAGGACTGGATCGTAATCTCGCACCATGAAGATCGCTGCGTGAGCCGCTCCACCTACAATCAAGAAACCGCCGATCCACATGTGGTGAGTGAATATGCACAACTGTGTAGCGTAATCAGTTGCCAAATATGGGTACGGGGGCATCGCGTACATATGGTGCGCGATGATGATGGTTAGCGAACCCAAGAAGGCTAAGTTGGTGCCTAATTGAGCGTGCCAAGAGGTGGTCATGTTTTCGTAGAGACCCTTGTGACCTTCGCCGGTGAAGGGGCCTTTGTGGTTTTCGAGGATCTCTTTAATGCTGTGACCAATGCCCCAGTTGGTGCGATATTGGTGTCCAGCGATGATAAACAGGACTGCGATCGCCAAGTGGTGATGAGAGATATCTGTCATCCACAAGCCGCCCGTTACTGGGTTTAGACCGCCCTTGAAGGTCAAAAAGTCAGCATACTGACCCCAATTCAAGGTGAAGAATGGTGTTATGCCAGCAGCAAAGCTAGGATACAGCTCGGTTAACAAGTCTTTGTTCAAGATGAACTCATGGGGCAAGGGGATGTCCTTGAGAGCAACACCTGCGTCCAAAAGCTTGTTAGTTGGTGCAGACACATGAATCAAGTGACCAGCCCATCCCAAAGAACCACAACCTAGCAACACTTGCAGGTGGTGATTCAGCATCGACTCTACATTCTGGAACCATTCCAGTTTGGGAGCGCGCTTATGGTAGTGGAACCAGCCAGCAAACAGAAACAAGCCTGCTAACACCAAGCCGCCTATGGCGGTGCAGTAAAGCTGGAATGAGTTGGTGATACCCCAACCACGCCATACTTGGAACAAACCTGAGGTGATTTGAATACCGTGGAAACCACCGCCAACATCACCGTTTAAGATGTCTTGTCCCACAATGGGCCAAACAACCTGGGCACTTGGCTTCACGTTCAACGGGTCGGTTAGCCAAGCTTCATAGTTGGAGAACTTCGCGCCGTGGAATATCATCCCGCTCAACCAGATTGTCACCACAGCCAAGTGGCCGAAGTGTGCTGCGAATATCTTGCGGGATATGTCTTCTAAATCGCTGGTATGTGTATCAAAATCATGGGCGAGGGCATGTAGGTTCCAAATCCATGTGGTGGTTTTTGGACCTCTGGCTAAAGATCTGTCGAAGTGACCTGGTTGTGCCCATCTCTCAAATGAGGTAGGTACTGGGTCATTATCAACAATCACTCGTGCCTTTTTTTCCTCTCGCTCCGGAGGACTTATTGTCATTCGACCTCCTCTCTTGATAAGGAATGAGGAATCATGAATACCACAAAGAGAACCGTTCTCGCTTGATCCAGTAGTGTTACCGGAGCCGCGATGGAAGACCCTGTGTGGAGAGTTGTTTCTGTTGAATTATAGAGTCTTCACTTGTACATTGTTGGAGACATTTTAACAATAATTCAAAATCCCTGAAATATTTGTCTGTTCTGCTTTTGAAGTCAAGCTAATGTCCAAAAAGTCAATAGATTCTCTATTTAATTTACAAAGAATAACAATTCGTAAAAATTATGGTTTTGGGGGCTGGGGATTGGGGACTGGGGGCTGGGGATTGGGGACTGGGGGCTGGGGATTGGGGACTGGGGACTGGGGGCTGGGGATGAGGGAGATGAGGGAGATGAGGGGGATGAGGGGGATGAGGAGAATATAACCAATGACAAAGGACAAATGATAATTAACGCCTCCAATCCCCAATTCCCAATTCATGTTTGGTATGAATTAAGTTTTGAAACTTTTGTCAATTGGTAGGTAGTGCCAAAACAATGATTTTGGGCGAATCTCAAAACCCTTGTAGAATAAGAGGCGTTTTTGATTCACATCAGGCGTAATTCCCAGTCCCCAATCCCCAATCCCCAGTCCCCAATCCCCCTTTTGGGCTATAGTTCCCTATGGGCGGTTTGAGGCAAAATAATCCTGAGATACTGGGTGGATAGCATGAAATTGTGTCAGAAACGGGTGTCAGCGAAACTTCCCCCTGGAAGATCACTGTTTTTCAGGTGGGTAATAACCTTAGTATTAGTCTTAACTTTAGCCAGTTGTGGCGAGAAGGCTGGTAGTCAAGAAGTATCTTATGGTCAAGGAGAAAGCACTTCACAAGTTTCGCAAGTTTCTAAGCAATTTTCGGAAGTTCCTCCACCAACTGTTATCCAAGAACTGCGCCCAAGTTTGGAAGTTTATCAACCACAGGTGGCAATTATTACGCCACAACCTGATGAAGTTTTGCAAGACGATAAAGTTACAGTCAGCTTACAAGTTAAAGATTTACCAATATTTATAGATCCAAAATTAGAACTAGGGCCTCATCTCAATGTAATTCTGGATAATCAGCCTTATATACCTGTGTATGACCTGAATCAACCCCTAGTTTTGTCAGACTTGACTCCAGGGACTCACACTCTACGTGTTTTTGCTTCTCGCCCTTGGCATGAAAGTTTTAAGAATGAAGGTGCTTATGCTCAGGCAACGTTTCATGTGTTTACTAAAACTGACGACAATAATCCTGATCCCAGCTTACCCTTACTAACTTACAGCCATCCTCAAGGCAACTATGGAGCGGAACCAATTTTACTGGACTTTTACTTAACTAATGCTCCTCTGCATCTTGTTGCTCAAGAAAATGCAGACGATAAAATTAGTGATTGGCGCATCCGTTGCACAATCAATGGTGAAAGCTTCATTTTTGACCGCTGGCAAGCAGTTTACCTTAAGGGCTTCCAACGTGGTAAAAACTGGATGAAACTAGAATTTCTGGATAATCAAGGCAATCCTGTAAAAAATGACTTCAACACAACAGTTAGATTGATTAACTACCAACCCAAAGGTAAAGACACTCTAGCGAAAATTGTCAGAGGAGAACTGAAAGCGAATCAAGTGCGTGGCATTGTGGGGCAAAGTTATACTGTCAAACCATCAGTTATTCAACCCACGCCCACGCCTAGTGTGGAAATAACTCCAGAACCAGAGGTAGAAGAAAAACAGCCCACGCCAGAAACTGAAGTCCCAGAAGTACCTCAAATACAGCCAACTGAAACACCACAACTAGAGGTAACGCCTCAACCTCAAGCAACTGAGTTACCCAAAAAAGAAACCCCTGAGCCTGAAAAACCAAGATTTGGGGGATTTTTCAACCGTCGCTCTCGTCCTAGTGTTCAGCCATCCCCTAGCTTACCTCCCACATTGCCAGAGGTTATTGAGTCACCCATACCACAACTAACTCCGCCGCTACCAGAGATAACACCTACACCTCAAAAGAGTGAATTACCAGAAAAACAGGTAATTGAACAACCAGAAATCACACCTGCACCTCAGAAAAGTGAATTACCAGAAATACAGATAATTCAGCCAGAAAAGAAGAAATTTGGCAAATTTTTTCAGCGTCAGCCAAGTCCTAGTTTATCTCCTACACCAACAGAAGTTATTGAACCTCCTGTACCGCAATCAACTACACCATCAGTAGAAATTACTCCAGAACCAAAACCAGAGGTTACTAATAAGCAGGAAACAGGGAGTAAGGAGCAAGGGGAAACCGTAGAAATTACTCCAGAAGCAAAGCCAGAGGTATCTAAAGCACCTGAATCAACGCCGATTCCAGAAAAACCTAAATTTTGGGGATTTTTCCAACGCCGTCCCCGCCCCACGCCAGAACTATCACCCGTTGTATCTCCAACATTACCAGAGATTATTGAGTCTCCTGCACCCCCAGAGTTAGAAAATACAGCACAACCTCAACAACAGAAACCCGTGATTGTGAAATGAAAGGGAATAGGGAATGGTGAATGGGGGAAGAAATATTTTCATGCTTGAGTTGTGTGATTTATCGCGTCAACTTTTAGCTAAATATGCTGAGCTGTAATCTCCGGGATAAAGTCTCAACTAAGACGATCGCAGCTATGGGATTACCTGTATCATCTAAGGCAGGACTATAACAGGCGATCGCACCTTCACCCGGTACTATTGCTAACAACCCCCCACTAATACCAGATTTCATTGGTAAACCAATTTTCACTGCATATTGAGCAGAATCTGCATATAAACCGCAGGTCAACATGACGGCGTTGACGATTTGACGCTGTTCTAAGTTTAATAAGCCACTCTCACAAGCCAGAAGTTTTCCTAGAAGAGATAAATCTGCTACTCGTCCCGATAAACAGCATATTTGCTCGTAAGTGTCAATAGCTGTTTCGAGATTTTCGAGATGTCCTTTTTCAGTAAGATAATTAGCGATCGCTCGATTAACTTTTGAGTTTGCAGCTCTGACTGAGGCTAGCATGACCTCATCTAGCTGTAGCTGACAACCTGCTAATTGATTGAGCCATTGACATAATTTTTGAGTGCGATCGCGAGCATCTTTTCCTGGTAGTTTATCAGCAAGAGCGATCGCCCCACTATTAATCATCGGATTGCGAGGATATCCACCATCGGCGGCTAATTGCTCGATAGAATTGAAAGGCGCATCTGATGGTTCAACCCCAACCCATCTAAGAACGCTTTCAGTTCCTAAATGTTCTAACAAATAGAGTAAAGAAAAAGGTTTAATAACACTCATCAGCGGAAATACACAATTTGTATCTCCTTGGCTGTAAGTTTGCCCAAATTTACAAACAACTTGAACCGCAAACCATCGGGGATCAGCCAAAGCTAATTGCGAAATGCGTTCAGTAACCCGTCCTTTGATAGTTTCAGTTTTAGCTTGTTGCACCCACGTGAGTAACTCAGTGTTGGTCAGTGTGTTAAGTGCTTTCATTGAATGGGGAATGGGGAGTGGGGAATAAGGAATTGTTAGATAAATAATTGTCCAAAATTACGAATTACGTTAGCGTTAGCGGTAGCAACGAAGGAGCGTCATTACGAATTACGAATTAATTATGCCTCGTGTTAGAGCGCCAGAATTACCTCAAGATTATCTGTGGTTGAATACAGATAAACCCTTATCTATTAAGCAGCTTAAGGGCAGAATTATCATCTTAGATTTTTGGACGTACTGTTGTATTAATTGTCTGCATATTTTGCCATATTTAAAATATTTAGAACGAAAATATCAAGATAGCTTAACAGTTATTGGTGTTCATTCAGCCAAATTTGATAATGAACAGGAAAGCGAAAATATTCGCCAAGCGATTCTTCGATATGACATTGAACATGCAGTTTTAGTTGATCAAGGCTTTCGGGTTTGGCAAGAGTATGCTGTACGCGCATGGCCAACATTAATGATTATTGACCCGGAAGGTTATGTAATTCACTATGTTTCTGGCGAGGGTAAGCGTGAGTTTTTAGATCAATTCATTCAACAGTTAATTGATCAACACCGTGAGCAAGGTACGATTAATTTTCAAGAACTCAGCTTGACTTTAGAAAAACAGCACCAACCTTTAATTACACCGCTAGCTTTCCCGGGAAAAGTTTTAGCTACAAATGCGGGTTTATTCATCGCTGACTCTGGACATCATCGAATTGTCATGAGTAATTTTGATGGAGGAATTTTACATCTAATTGGTACTGGAGAATCTGGTTTTATAGATGGTGGGTTTCATGAAGTACAGTTTTTTGCACCCCAAGGGATGGCATTTGATGGAAAAACTCAAATTCTTTATGTTGCTGATACAGAAAATCATGCTGTGCGGCAAGTTGATTTCAAACGCCAGGTAGTTGAAACTATCGCGGGGACGGGTGAACAAAGCCGTAATATCCATCCTCACGGGGGTGTTGGTTTAGGAACTGCGTTGAATTCTCCTTGGGATTTGGTGAAAGTAGAGAATACTTTGTTTATTGCCATGGCGGGGCCTCATCAAATCTGGGAAATGAATCTAGCAACTGGCATAATTAAAACTTATGCTGGTACTGGTGCAGAAGCTTGTGTTGATGGTTCGCTGATCGAATCTACTTTTGCTCAACCTAGTGGCATAACTACAGATGGTCAGGAATTATACATTGCTGATAGTGAGGTCAGTTCCATTCGTGGTGTGGGAGTAGTGGAACCGTACCAAGTACGGACTGTTTGCGGTAGTGGAGAGTTATTTGGCTTTGGCGATGTTGATGGACGAGGTTTTGATGTGCGTTTGCAACATTGTTTGGGAGTGGAATATATACAGAATTACATTTGGGTAGCTGATACCTACAATCACAAAATTAAATTAGTCAGTCCCAAGACAGGAAATTGTCAAACAGTTTTAGGTGATGGTTCTGTTGGTTTGCAAGATGGACAAGGTAAAAATTCGCGCTTTTTTGAACCTTCAGGATTGAGTGCGATCGCCTCACATCTATATATTAGTGATACCAATAACCATGCCATACGCCGCGTAGATTTAAATACCCTAGAGGTAACGACGCTACAATTTCCTGGTTTATGTGCGCCAAATGTTTGCGTACCAGTTTAGGGAGTGGGGAGTGGAGGGGACGCGGGGACGCGGGGACGCGGGGACACGGAGAATAATCAATAACAAATGACAATTCCCCAGTCCCCAGTCCCCAGTCCCCAGTCCCCAGTCCCTAATTTCAAACTACAACAAAGTTATTCTGTGTCAGTGTAGTGGTATCAAATCCAGTGAGAGTTGCAAGAATTTGATTACCGACACGGATATCGCTGCCAGAAAATGTCAAATTGTTGAAGGTCAGACCACCAGATAAGCCGAGTTTATCACTTTGACCTAAGTTAAAGTCGGTAATGATATCTCTGCCAGCGGCTTTAGCTAATACAAAGATGTCGCTATCTAAACCACCTGTGAGAGTATCATCATTTTTACCGCCATTGAGAATATCGTTACCGGCATCGCCCAAGAGTAAGTCTTGACCCCTACCTCCCGAAAGGATGTCGTTACCGTCGCCACCATAGAGTTTATCATCGCCGTTGTCGCCTTCTAAGCGATCGTTATTAGCTTCACCGCGCAGTTCGTCTTGACCAGTACCACCATAGAGTTTATCGTCTCCGGTACCGCCATAAAGTTTATCGTCTCCATTACCGCCGACGAGGGTATCGTTACCAGCGTTGCCGTAAATGGTATCTTGACCGTTAAGACCGTTGATAATGTCGTTGCCGCTGGTACCGTTTAGCGTATCGTTGTTGTTAGTACCGTTGAAATTTATCCCTACTGCGACTGTGACTAAACCAAGGTCAGTGCCGCCGTTGCCGTCGCTAACGGTGTAGTTGAAGCTAGCGTTACCACTAAAGTTTGTAGCTGGGGTAAAGACGACATTACCGCTGTTATTTAAAGCAACAGTTCCGTTAACGGCGTTACTAACACTAATAACACTTAAAACACCACCGTCTACATCAGTATCGTTAACGAGAAGTTCAGCGCTTGTCAGGGTAATCTGCGTGTTGCGATTGCTGCTGAAACTGTCATCACCTGCTACAGGGGGATCGTTGACAGGAGTTACTGTCAGGTTAAAAATGTCATCGATACTAGCATTACTCGTATCGGTAGCAGTGACTTTGATACTAATAGTACCGATATCTGGGTCGCTGGGTGTGCCACTAAAGGTAAGGCTATTGGAGTCAAAGCTTAGCCATGAGGGCAAAGGGTTGCCGTTAGCTAGGGCAGCACTATAAGTTAGCTGGTCGTTGGCATCGATATCAATAAAGGTATTAGCGGGGATTTGAAAGCTAAAGAAACCGTCTTCTAGAGTTGTTTGGTTGGCGATCGCCTGTACCAAAGTTGGTGTATCGTTAACTCCAGTAACAGTAATACTAACGATAGCGTCGTCTGTACCCCCTTGACCATCGTCGATAGTATAGGTAAAACTATCGTTTTGAATTTGCCCAACACCTAAAGTATCAAACTGTCCATTGACATTGTAGTCAAAGCTACCATCACTATTAAGGGTGAGAATAGCACCTGATGTCAGTGTAATGGGTGTACCGACTCCAGTTGTATTGCCATTGACTTTAGACACACTCAAGCTATCACCGTCGGGGTCGCTATCTAAGCCGCTGCCGTTATCAGCCAAAACGTTTCCTGTGAAAGTTGTGTTTTCATTAGTAGAGAAGCTATCGTCATTGGCAATGGGACTAGTGTTTTGCACTTCATAGGCACCAATATCTACTATGCTGCCCTGAATTCTGCTGTAACCTGTACCACGTTGGTCTGTAGTAATTTCACTAGGAATGAAGACGTTATTACCAGCGTTAATTGCCGGACTGTTGAGGATTAAAGCATGAGTAGCTGTAGACCCACCGTTGTTTGCTAAAGCTGCAAGTCCGGGGTTGGCGTTAACAATGTCGGTACCAGTACCGATGGTTCCTGATACACCTGCGATCGTGCCAATGAGGTTATGGGCATTGCCTGTAATATTGCCATAAATATCAGGCGCTTCGTTACTAGTATCAAAGTTGCCGGCAATGATGGTGTTTTGGGCATTAAAACTGCCACTACTGCTGCTAAAAACTCCCCCACCGTCGCCTGAACCACTGTTATCGCTATCAGCTGTGTTATTGCTCAGGGTGCTATTACTGATTATAACTGTGCTAAATAAGCCTGCTAAGAAGCTATCAAAAACACCAATACCACCACCGTTGTCGCCTGCTGTGTTGCCAGAAATAGTACTGTTAATGAGGTTGAGAGTGCTACCAGCATTAGCAATGCCACCAGAGGATACTGTCGCTTGATTACCAGAGATAGTGCTATTAATTAAGGTCAGTGTGCCACCTGCGCTATTACCAATGCCAGCACCGTTTGACGCTGTGCTGTCGCTAATGCTGCTATTGGTGATAATTAGAGTGCTACCAAAATTATTGATTGCTCCACCAGAACCAAACTCATTTTTACCTTCAGTAATAGTTAAAGCGTCAATAGTGACATTCTTACCACTTGTACTAATAGAGAATACCCTAGATGTATTATTACCACTGATTGCCAGGTTAGAAGCTCCAGTTCCTTCTAAGTCTACATCATCGGTAATTTCCAATTCTCCAGATGTGAGGGTGATAGTATCTGGATTAGTATCACTAAAGATATCACCTGCAAAAGTGATTGTATCAGCACCAGCAGCTGCATTAGCATCTAAAAGAGCTTGACGTAATGAGCCAGAGCCACTATCGTCAGTGTTATTTACGGTAAAAATAGCCATAGAAATACTTTCCTTGTGCAAACAAAGGTTTGTGCTACTAATAGCAAAGCTATCCCTCTAGCTAAGTCGTGAGAGAACCTTAATGTTGTAGTTGCAATGGTTGCAATTATCGATTGGACATGAATTACTGAATAGCATTCACCGAGACTGTTGCCTCGGAGGTAACAGGGAACTCTTAACAGGGAACAGTAAACTTTTGTTGTCTCATTCCTTAATCGAATCAGCCTCCTTTTTTAAAGTGAAATGTGATTGGGAGAGGATTTAGACCCTTCCTATTCCCTGTTTCCTGTTGTCTTTAAGTCCAAATATGTTTTTTTTGTTAATGTCAACAGCAAAGGTTTATGCACCTTAATAAATCAAATTAAGGCGACGCTTTTTCAGTGCTAGGGAATTTTGTTGAGCTTTTTACAAAAGCTATTCTCAAAAATACAGTGATTTTTTTATTTGAGCAAGGAATTTACCGTAATATCAGGTTTTTTAATGAAAAGCTTGGTTTATCACTTTATATGCCTGCATATTGAGATTAAGACGTACAATGGCACGTCTCTAGATAATTTTGGTTTAGCTATGCTCAATAAAAACAGATATTTGGTTGTGCTGAATATACACTTTTACTTATATATAGCACTCCTATTTAATTTGGTGAAAAAACTCTGTACACCGCGAAAAGGTTAATAAGTTCCGTGGGTATAAGTCCCCCGGTTCAATAATCGGCAAGTTTTATGTTGGGGTCTTACAAAGTTGAGGCAGTGTGATCTTGGGGAGCCACTGCGTTGGACGGGTTTCCCGGATTGAAGCAAGTGGCGTGGTTTCCCCCATGAACAACTGCCGTCAGTGAGGAGGAAACCCAAAGAGTGACTTTGCGCTCAATCCCCATTACAAAACTTAATTACGCGCTTCGCAGCGGTAGCGAGTCCGCGATAGCGTCATTACGAATTACGAATTACTATAGACCACATTTATTCTTGCGACATAACATATAGTTACGAACATGTCCTAACGCTAGGGCTGTCGCTCCTGATACTGTAGTCAAACGCTCGCCTTCTTCACCTAAAATCTCGTGACCGATAATTGCAGTGACGAGCAAAAGTGCTAAACCCAAAATGCCAAACATGATTACTATACGGTCTTGATGACGACGACAACCTTGGGTGAGGGCCAACACACTTATGGGAAAGACGAACCATAAAAGAAGACGGTGAAAGTCTTCGTTACCAAGAAAAGTTGTTCCCAGTACAGGAAGCATAATGACAATAACTGGTAAAAATAGACAGTGAATTGCACATGCGGTAGAAAGTAAAATCGCAGTTCTATCCATCAACATCTGCATTTTGCTGCTTCGCACAAGTGGTACTCCTTGATTTGATTATTTTGCTGATTGGTGAAGTTTATAATCTCTAATAGGTGGCATTGTAACCCAAATCTTGCACTAATTTTTCTAAACAATTCAGATTTTCGAGTTTTGAGAAAATATGCAATTAATAATTTTTGATATTGACGGAACACTCACCAATACTAATCAAATCGATGCAGATTGTTTTATCCAGGCCTTTGATTTAGAGTTTGGAATTGCTGATATCAACACAAATTGGGCGGAGTACACATACATTACAGATTCTGGACTAGCTCAAGAAATTTTTCGAGAAAAATTAGAACGTGTTGCTTTAGATGAAGAGTTATTCAGGCTAAAAAGATGTTTTGTTAATTTACTTGAGGAAGTATTTACAAATGATCAAGATTTATGTAAAGAAATTACTGGAGCGACAAACTTATTAGTTGAATTACAGAAACTTTCTGTTTGGCGCGTTGCGATCGCCACTGCTGGTTGGGGTGAATCTGCTAAACTGAAACTGCAAAAAGCGATGTTACCAATAGCAGGTCTGCCGTTGGCTTCGGCTGATGATGGTCTTTCACGCGCTGATACTCTCAATGCCGCTATTTTCAAGGCTAAAAATGTTTATCAAGTTGATGATTTTGAGAAAATTGTTTTTGTTGGTGATGGTGTTTGGGATGTGTAAGCAGCTGCCCAATTGGATATTTGTTTTATTGGTGTAGGTAATGATCAAGTAGGAAAGAAGTTGTTGATGACGGGTGCTAAATGTGTCATTAATGATTTTGTTGATGTAAATCATTTTTTAGAATTATTACAAATAGCGGCAGTTCCAACAATGGCTATGCATACTATCTTCCACATCACAAGAATTGCCCAATGGGAAGCAGCAAAAAATCTCGGTTACTATCGTGGTGACACGCTGGATACTGAAGGTTTTATTCATTGTTCAAAGGCAACGCAAGTAGTTAAGGTTGCTAATAGGTTTTTTTGTAATCAAAGGGATTTGGTGTTACTTTGCATTGATTCTCATAAGGTTCGGGCAGAAATTCGCTATGAAGCGGCGGAGGTGGATGAGGTATTTCCTCATATTTATGGGGAGTTGAATGTTGATGCTGTGTATGATGTGGTTGATTTTGAGGCTGGAGAGGAGGGGTTTTTTGAGTTGCCAATTGAGGTTGTGGGGTGACGAACCGCAGAGGCGCAGAGGAGGAGAGATGAGCGAGGAATTTAATGTGGGGGAGTATGTTGATTGGATGGGGTTGTTGTTAGATTTACGGTTGCAGGATGAGTATCGGGATGGGGTGGTGGCAAATTTTGAGAGAATAATGGCGCTCGCTAATTTGGTAAATGAGTTTTCTTTGCCTGAAGATGTGGAGGTTGCACCAGTTTTTGAACCATGAATGATGCGGTGTCAATTGCGGCGGCTGTACGTGCAGGTGAGGTGAAAGCGGTGGATGTAGTTCGGGCTACTTTGGCAAGAATTGCGGCACGGGATGAGGAAGTTAATTGTTTTACGGCTGTAATTGCTGAGGCGGCTTTGGCGGATGCTGCGCGTGTGGATGCCGAAGTGGCAGCAGATAATGATGTGGGAATGCTTGCTGGTGTCCCTTTTGCAGTGAAAAATCTGTTTGATGTTGCTGGTTTAGTAACTTTGGCGGGGTCGAAAATTAATGCAGAGAATCCCCCAGCTAGTCAAGATGCCACAGCGGTTGCCAAGCTGAAACAAGCGGGTGCAGTGTTGGTTGGCGCTTTAAATATGGATGAGTATGCTTATGGGTTTGTGACGGAAAACTCTCATTATGGTGCAACTCGTAATCCTCATGATGTGCTGCGGGTGGCTGGGGGTTCTTCTGGTGGTTCGGCGGCGGCGGTGGCTGCTGGGTTGGTGCCGTTGACACTGGGTTCTGATACTAATGGTTCGATTCGGGTTCCGGCTGCTTTGTGTGGTGTTTTCGGTTTTAAGCCAACTTATGGCAGGTTGTCTCGTGCTGGGGTAACTTTATTTTCTAGCAGTCTTGACCATGTGGGGCCGTTTGCTGGTTCGGTTAGGGATATTGCTACTGCTTTTGATGTGCTGGTGGAAAAAGACGATCGCTATCTTGTTGGTACATCTTTACATCAGAATATCTCTGATATGAGGGTTGCGATCGCTGATGACTATTTTACTCAAAGTGCAGCACCGGAAGCGTTGGCAGCAGTACAACAAGTTGCAGCCGCTTTGAATGTGACTCAGTATATAACTATACCAGAAGCACATCGCGCCCGCGCGGCGGCGTTTGTGATTACAGCTTGTGAGGGGGCAAATCTGCATTTAGATAAATTGCGATCGCGTCCTGAAGATTTTGATCCTGCAACACGCGATCGGTTTTTAGCTGGGGCATTAATTCCTAGTAGTTGGTATCTGCAAGCACAACGGTTTCGCAGATGGTATCGCGATCAAGTGCGAGAGGTTTTTCAAAATGTTGATATCATTCTTGCCCCTACTACACCAATTTCTGCACCCTTAATTGGTCAACAAACGATGATTTTAGATGGCGAAGAAATTCTGATTCGTCCTCATTTGGGGTTATTTACACAACCATTGTCTTTCATTGGTTTACCTGTTTTATCAGTACCAATTCAGCGTCCAAATAGTCTACCTTTGGGTGTGCAATTAATCGCAGCACCATATAATGAAGCTTTAATTTTGAGGGTTGCGGCTGTTTTAGAGGCAAGGGGTATAGTTTCAGCACCAGTGGTTTTTAATCGTTGACTAAATACTTGTTTACAACAGTTTCAGCATTCATGACGACAGCTTAAACCGTGGTAATAATAGCTTTAGTTTTCCAAATGATGGCTTTTGATATAACAACAAAAGGTATTGCTGAACTAATTACGAGTTATGACTACACTGTTTCAAAAGCAGGTGGATAAACAACTTTACCTCGATACTTTTGTTGATAACTTTTTAGAGGTTTGACCATGAATACATCCTCTGGCACTGGAAAGGGAGATGTAATTTGATAATTAACAGATGGTTGAAAACCAAAGCGGTTATAAAATTGGGGATGCCCTAATACAATAACTATGGCTTCTTTTTTGGTATCTGCTATTTTTAACCCAGCTTCCACTAGTGCGCTACCAATTCCCTTTCTCTGAAACTCTGGACGAACAGCCACAGGTGCTAAACCAAGCACTTGTAGAGTTTCTGTATCTACCAAATCAATATAACTGAAAAGAATATAACCAACTACAATATTCTCCACCTCTGCAACTAGAGAAAGTTCGGGAATATATCGGTCAGAACGACGAATTTCTTCAACAAGTCTAGCCTCATTTTCCTGCCCAAAAGCTAATACTTTCACCTCAGTAATTGCTGAGTGGTCTTGTAGAGTTTCACAACGAATATTCATTTAATATCAATTCCATAAAAACCCAATTTGCCTGATACTCTAGAGGAATCTCACTATTTCCATCATAAGATTTAATATCTCTAAAACCCACTGAACGATAAAGCATCTGTGCTTCCTTAGCATAAGGTGCAGTATCTAGACAAATCTTAAAGTAACCAATTTGCACAGCTTGATTAATAATAGCCGTTAATAAAGACCGACCGATACCTTTCCTTTGAAACCCTGGTCTGACATACATCCTCTTAATCTCACCAACATCCTGATTAATCTTACGCAAACAAGCACACCCAGCGATTTGGGCATCATATTCTCCCAGTAACAAGCGTCCTTCAGGTGGTGTAAATTGGTATAGTTTAGCCATATCTTGCTCCCAGAATTTATTCACATCAAAACTAATACCAAACTCGCGGCTAAACTTTAAATTACTATAGTTAAGATACTCCCAAAACAATTCTCCAACATAAGACCTATACTCATCAGTCTCTACTTGCAAAACTCTGATTAACATCCACTCACTTACATAATTCTAAATTGGCGTCTTTGGCGTTCTTGGTGAGTCCAGCTCCCGTCTTGGCGGTTTCCGTCATGATGGGGGACTGGCAAACCCGGAGGACGGTTCGTTAAAAAAGTAAATTCAGCAAAACTCACATCAAATGCTAACAATTCCCCTCATCGATTTTTCCCCCTTCACCAAAGACACCAGAACTAAACAAACCGTAGTCAAACAAATCTACCAAGCTTGTCACCAAATAGGCTTCATGTACTTACAAAATCCACGAATATCACAAAACCTCACTGACCAAGTATTTGCACAAAGCAAATCTTTCTTTAACCTCCCCCTAGAAATCAAACAAAAGCTAGCATGGAACAATGAATTTAGTAATATAGGTTACGTTGGCATTGAAAGAGAACGCCTTAACCCCAACAATCCAGGCGATCTCAAAGAAGCATTTAATATAGGTAAAATCAGATATATTTCCTTAGCTAATTCCCTAGCAAATAATCCTGATCTTCTCACCTTTTATGAAACTTGCACAGAACTAGCCAACACCGTTTTACAAGCATTCGCCCTAGCATTAGAACTAAGAGAAGATTTTTTTACAATCAAGCATAATCAACAAAATCATACCTTGCGATTGCTACATTATCCCCCATTGCAGACACCACCCAAACCAGGACAAGTGCGTGCTGGTGAACATTCCGATTATGGCAGCATTACCTTACTTTTCCAAGATAAAATTGGTGGCTTAGAAGTGCAAACAACATCTGGAGAATGGATTGCAGCCCCCTTTATTGCTGATACAGTAGTAGTGAATACAGGCGACTTAATGCAACGCTGGACAAATCATGTATTTTGCTCAACCAAGCATCGAGTCATGATTCCCAACGACAGCAGAGTTAAACAATCACGATATTCCATGGCATTCTTCTGTCATCCTAACGATGATACAGAAATTGCTTGTCTTGAAAGTTGTCAAACACAACCACCCATATATCCGCCCATCCTAGCAGGTGAATATCTTTTGCAACGTTTGCAAGCAACTTATTAAAAAATATGAGAACCTACGAATGGATTGTGATTGGTGGTGGAATTACAGGTGCTGCACTCGCCTACGAATTAGCAAAAGTAGGCTTTTCTGTACTGTTACTAGAGCAACATGTTACACCACAGAACGCTACTCGTTATAGTTATGGTGGGCTGGCCTATTGGTCAGGAACTACACCCATAATTCGCCAACTATGTGCAGAAGCGATCGCACGTCATCGTATTTTATCCCAAGAACTAGACGCCGATACACAGTTTCGTGAATTAGATTTATTACTCACCATCGCGGCTAACGACGACCCAGAAACAATTGCAGCAGCTTACGCCCATGTTGCCATACCACCCCGTTTACTCAGTATAAAGGAAGCCTGCGACTTAGAACCATTATTGAACCCAGAGGCGATCGCAGGTGCGTTAACTGTCAAACATGGACACATCCATCCCGAAAAAACAACACAAGCTTACATCCAAGCCTTTCTCAGGATGGGGGGTGAAATAGAGATTACCCAAGCATTGCAAATATCGGATGATGGTGTGCAAAGTAACACCACAACTTACCTCAGCGACAACATAGCCATATGTGCAGGTGGACTCAGCCGTCAGCTATTAAAATCAGCGGGTATTCCCATCAAACTATATTTCACCCACGCTGAAGTCATCGAAACCCCACCCGTCGATGTAAAGTTACGCACCTTAATCATGCCAGCTAACTTACAAAGATTTCAACTAGAAACCAATTCTACCCAAAATGATCAACCGTGGAACGAACCAGGCAAAGAACTATTACCACCGATATTAGATCCAGGTGCAATTCAATTTCAAGATCATAGTTTACGCTTAGGTCAAATTAGTCGCGTTCTCACAGATCCTCATGCGAAAGTCAACGCAAAAGAAAGTGAAACATGGTTGCGAAAAAGCATTACACAAATCTTACCATCCTTGGGCAATCTCCCAGGAACATGGCATCATTGCCTAGTAGCATTTAGCAACAACCGCTTACCCTTAATTGGTGCAATTCCCCAATCTCCAAACATTCATCTTTTCTCAGGATTCAGCAATCCCCTAGTCATGGTGTCACCCCTAGCCAAACACTTCGCCAACTTCGCAGCCACCAAACAAGACGAAATTATCACCCAAATAAGCTGTTCCATATATAACTTGCATAATTAGGGCGGGCAAGATGCCCACCCCACAAGAGTTTTATTTAATTTGATTATGTAATTTAGATGTTTTTTAGCTTATCTGCTATGTAAACCCTAGACAAGTCTAGACATTACTACGAACCCATCAGAATTAATGGGACAGACCACTCCCTGGTTCTATAATCGGCAAGTTTTGTGTTGGGGTTAAATCCCCATTACAAAACTTAATTACGAATTACGCGCTTCGTAGCGGTAGCGAGTCATCGATAGCGTTAGCGTTAGCGAAGCGG
>NZ_JCACKM010000066.1:0-38328 GCF_059505385.1 Desmonostoc vinosum | reverse complement strand
ACTCGCTGTCTCACCGCGTCTCCCTATCTCCGCGTCAGCCAAATCATAAGTCTTTCAACGGACATGATATCATTGCACAGCAAGTACAATTTTTCCCATCCTATAGGCTTGAGCGATCACTGTTCGTCGTAATTTACCACTGCTAGTTTTTTCTAGTTGTCCTGGACGAATTAAAAGTATATTTTCCACAGGGATTTTAATTCCCAGTTGGTTGAGAACAATCTCACTGACTTGGCGCTGGTGTTCAATAGCAAGCTTGAGAACACTAGCCTGTTTAGCTTCTATGAAAACGATGATTTGATCGTCAGCTTGGATTGTTGCAACTTTACTTGGTTGTACAAACGGCAACGACTCGATCGCATGTTCAAAATCACTCGCAAAATAGCTTTGACCATTAATTTTGAAGCGATCATTCAGCCTACCAGTAATGAATAATTCGCCCTCGCTGATTACACCCAAATCACCAGTGGGGAAAAAGCCGTCAGCATTGTAAAATGGGCGATCGCTTTCAAAGTAATGATCAACTAAAGTACCACCTCTAAGTTCAATTTCACCAATTTCGCCTTCATCGCAGAGATGACCATCCTCACTTTTGATGCGGACATCAAATGTACTCAACGGTTGACCGACAGAAATGGCTTTGCAACCATTTGTTAATGTCAAAATGCGGGGAATATCTGCTAACTTACAGCAGGAAATCATCAGAACTGCCTCTGCCATTCCATAGCAAGGCTTAATGGCGCTACGTTGCAATCCATATGGTGCAAGTATCTCCCAGAATTGATGTAGCCTATCGATATTGATTGGTTCACTGCCATTAAAGACTATGCGTAGCTGGGTTAAGTTTAAATCAGCGATGTCTGCAATATCAGTCATCGCCAACCGACGCAGACAGTAGCTAATAGCAAAATCAGGAATCACTGCGATCGCAATCTTTTTTTCTGACAGTTCGCTCAACCACCCCACAGGATTCATTAAAAACTGCATTGGGGTACTCAAATGCAAATCATGTCTGACATATAACGTTGTCAGCAAGCCACCGACTAGTCCCATATCGTGATATAGCGGTAGCCAGCTGGCTGTGACATCACCTAGTCTGTTTTGGGCTTGATTAGCGATCGCAGCCATCTGGACTACAATCTTCCCATGAGTCACTGGAATTCCTTTGGGAAAAGAAGTTGAGCCAGAAGAAAACTGCACAAAAGCAATATCAGTATCTGCGATCGTGGCAAAATTTGGTGGTTCTTGCGGCCGGATATCTGCGTTTGGTAACGGTAATCGCTGGATACTCAACTCTAGAGTTCTAATACTTGGCGCTTCTAAGATAAATTCCGCATGATATTGAGTTGCAACTTGCGTCAAAAAAGCCAGATAGCTATCCTTGAGAACACCCATGCTGTAAGGTTTAACCGACAATGGAATCGCCCCCAATCCCACCAAAGCAAAAAATGCAATAATAACGCCTTCGGTTGTTTCAAAAGGAAACAGAACCCGTGAACCAGCTGTGACATTCGCAGCCCGAAAATACTCCATATAGGCTCCAATCTTCTGATAAATCTCACAATAAGCCAAAAACTGAGATTCCGCAGCCCGATCTTCCCTCAAATATAACCCCAAGCGCGAGTCAGTATTCTTGAGAGCTTGAATCATATCGATCATCGTCATTGACAGATTAATTCTAGGTTGCAAGTCTGGAATTATTTCGACCTCAACCATGTTGTTGTGTGTTTTCATCGAGAAAATCCTGAAGAGTTCTAAGGGTTCGTTCGACTGAATCAATGAATGCTACTTTCACACGCGCATCAGCGGCAACTTTAACAATTCCGTCTTGGCAAGTCTCTACAAATTGATGAAAGATTACCTGATAGTGGTAATTTTCTTCCACATCCATGAGTTTCGTGATGATGTTGACCTCTCCTGGTAATATCTCACGGCTATAGTTGATTTCAATGCGAGCAACTACAGGAATAATCCGCTTTCCTCTAGCTAGGTTGTGACGTTCCAGCCATGACCATCGCCCTGCTTCTAAATATTCCAAAACAATAGCATTATTGACGTGACCCAAACTATCAAGGTCATTGGGGCGCACCTGAAGTTTTAAGTTAACAGTTTCAAAGTTCATATAGTAGTTCGCTTTGATTTCTGAGCTTATTTGCATAGGTAGAGAACAGGAAAAACGGCGTAGAACAGAAATCAAATATGATTTCTATAGCAGTCTTATCTGATTTGTGAAAATTCGCGGTGTCCAGATTCCCGACTTTTCAAAGAAGTCGGGGATCTTAGTTTTGACGAAATTTTGTTTCTCTGTTCCCTCTTAAGAAATGGTGACAACAGTAGATACATAATCCCCGCTATGGGATATGGAAAGGTGAGCAGTCCAACCTTGAAGCTGAAAATGCTCTGCTAGTGAGCCGTCGAACTCAAAATAAGGAGCATGACGGGAATTATGTCGGACTTCTGCATCTGTCCAGTAGAAATTAGGAGCGATCGCCAAGGCTTTAAATAAGGCTTCTTTGGCTGAGAAGGTAGCTGCCATACTTTGGAGAGGATTTTTACTTTGGTTAAAGTAAAGGCATTCAGTTTCTGTGAAGAAGATACCTGGAACCTTGAGGGCTTCAACCGTTTTCAATTCTGCAATTAGCTGAATATCATGCCCCAGTCCGATTAACATCCCACCAATTCCAACCATTTTTCCTCAACTTCAACCGCAGAGTTGACTTGAATTCCTGTAATTTGTTTGAGTGCTGAAAATATCAGATTTTGCTTACGCTCAATGTTATCGGGAATGACCATCTCATACTTGATAGAGTCCCACCAATTGACGTGAGAATCGCGTCGTTCAACATGTTGGCGCTGACTACCATAAAGTTCGCCTCCTTCTCGCACAAATAAGTGTGCAACAGCGAATGCACCTTTGGGTGAGTATTCTTGACTATCAACTAGAGCTTTAGCAAAACTGATGAAGTATGTCATATGCTGAGATTCATCAGCAGCAATTTGCTTAAACAACTTCTTCAATCCAGGATCTTGAGCAACACTAGCACACCAAGAGTAGTTAACAGTGGCTGTAATCTCCGAAATCGCCAGTAAAACCAGTGTTCTGAGCATGTCATCGTCAGGAAAAATCTTCCGAAACTCAATCAATGTTTCGTCATTGACAGCTTCTAAACCGAATAGAGTTGATAAGCGATTTAGCGTCGTTTCATGGAAGCTTTCTTCCTCATTCCAGTAACGACTCCAAGTACTACAAGCTTGCATCACACTCGCCAAAACTGGATTGCGATCTTGCCAACGACGACACTCAGTATCAGCTAATCTAGCTAGGCGATCGGCTCCTGGTTTAGTAGTTAATTCTGCACGTCCAGCATTCCACAAGTTAGCTTTGTCAAATTCACTCACATTTTCCAGATTAATCCCACCAATCATTTCTACCGCACTCCAGCGGCGCTTTTCATGGAAATAGTGTTGTTCCCATATCAAATCAATCAAGGAGCTGCGTTGCTCAGCAATAATTGCATACAAGTTACTGACAATGTCGGATCTCGAAATTGTATTTACCATAACAGATATATAATTGATTTAAGTGTCGTTTTATGAAGTAAAAGCTTTACTATTACTTGCTACTTTCTAACCAAATATCCATGCAATAAATCACATAATAAATTCTCTATTTTCAAGCCAGATCCAAACTAACTTTCTCAGCTTCATTGAGAAATACTTCTAATACATTTGAAATTGGGGTATCAAGTGAAAAAGCTGGCAATTTAATTTGGATGCCATACTGCTTTTTGAGTGTGTTAGCAGTTTTGGCAAAAACCTCCATTAAATCAATGCTGTTATGTAGCTGATTAGAACGAGCAATAATTGCCGATAGCGTCAAGTCATCCTCAAAGATTTCTGCAACAGATAAACCAACATTTTGAGCGAAAATCTCACAGATATAGTCTTTCATGATTTGAAACTCCTTAATTCCGGTATTTAAGCGACAAATTTGACTTAAAATCAGATGATTTTGATATTCACATAATATTTATGGCACATACTAAGTTGAAATTAGTTACGTAGTTTTACCAGAAATCAGAGCCTGCATTTCCTCAATTTTAGGTTTTGTCGAAATATCAGCAGTTAATTCAGTTTTTATGCAATAGTTGAGCAAGTTTTTGATCTCTGCACTTAATTACCATAAGAAATTAACTGAAGCTATAGTTCAGCTTCATAAGCTAATAATCATTTAAATTACATCCCCGCGTCTCCCCTTAAGCGCGTCCTCCGAAGTTTGCTCAACGGGGGGAACCCCCGCACGCAACTTCTCTTTGCGTCTTTCTGAGGCAAAGGATTATGCAAGTTAAAGGCAGATTAGCTTATGAGTGATTCATGAGAAAGTTAGAAGTTTACGGAAATCTAACAAGTAATACCAGTTCGCAATTAAGAAACTTAGTAGCGATCGCTGCTATTGCTCAGGATCGTTTATCCTTGAGATATAAAATTACTTATTATTAAAATTTCTCCGCGTCCCTTTCATCAATGGGATGTCAACCTCCTACATGGATGCCGGGACGACATTTAGGATCTTTCTCGGCTTTACGAAGCACTTCACGAGTTACAACAGCAATATCACCTTCACCAAACAAGATGAAGCGTAATAGGTATTGTACGGGGTTTCCCTCTACCCAACCAAAGTAAGCATGAGGTATTTTACCTGTTTGATCGCGGATATAAAGAAGTAAAGCTGCGATCGCATTGGGAACTGCTGCACTCTCAGCCCGCAAAATACGATAATTACCAACTTGCACTCCTTTAACTCTGATCACATCTGCAAATTCGGAAGCATCAGCTACTATAATCTCTAGAAACAGGATAGGATCAGTAACTGGAATATGATTATCCTCGCGTACCTCTTTCTCTTTTAAAAAATACTCTTGCTCATCACCCTCGTTTAGTCGGTTAGCAATCAGCCTAATTGCTCTTTGGCTTTCCTCAGCAATGAATTGGCGAGCTGTTTCATCAACTTCAATCCTTTCTACTCGCAGTTCTGTCGATCGCCAAACGCGAGATATTAATGAGGTAATAATAATCGCACCGATAAAGAATGCGGCAATTCTAATACCTTCTGGTCTTTCGATGATATTAACAATAGTGGTATACAAAAATAATAGCGTGATTGTGGTAAACACCAGTGTTTTCTGTTTGGCTCTCTGACGATGGACTGATAAAGTTACAGCTAGTGCAGCGGAAGTCATTAAAACTAATACACCAGTTGCATAAGCCCCTCCTTGAGCTTCTACGTTCGCTTGAAAGATAATTGTGACAATAAAAGCAACAATTGTATAAACCAATACTAATGGTCGAGTCACTAATGCCCAGTTTGGTGCCATGCCATAGCGTGGTAGATAGCGCGGCACAATATTTAACAGTCCTGCCATCGCAGATGCACCCGCAAACCACAGAATAGTAATAGTACTGAGATCGTAAATTGTGCCAAAACTATTACCAAAATACAAATGTGCTAAATAAGCTAAGGCACGTCCACTAGCTTTGCCTCCTGTTTGAAATTCTGGTGCTGGAATCAGTAGGGTGGTTACAAAACTACTGGTGAGCAAAAAGAAGCTCATCAGCACAGCCGCCGCAGTCAATAGCTTGCGTGTGTTGCGAATCCGTCCCCTTGGGTTTTGGGGATCGTCATCGCTATTACCTTGGACAAGCGGCATCACAGTTACACCAGTTTCAAAGCCGGACAATCCCAGCGCTAGCTTGGGAAATAGTAAGATAGCCACGCCCAGCATGACAAAAATATTAGAATGACGCGTGAAAAGTGCAGTTTGCCAATCAGCGATCGCCGATGGATGATTTAAGATTTTATACAGACCGACGCTAATCACAACGAAATTTAACAGTAGGTAAACTCCCACCAAAAATACTGCGATTCCAATAGCTTCTCGAAAGCCTCTGAGAAAAACTGCGCTGAGCAATGCTATTAGTACCAGCGTAATCCCAATCTGTTGATGGTCAAATAAAGCTGGAACCAGTGGATTTTCAATGATATGGGCTGTAGCATCAGCAGCTGAGAGGGTAATGGTAATGATGAAGTCTGTTGCCACAAAGCCAAGTAGACACAGCACAAATAACTTACCCTGCCACCAAGTAAGTAAGTTTTCTAGCATTGCTATAGACCCTTCACCATGAGGACTTTTCGCAGCAACGCGCCGATAAATCGGCAATGCCCCAAAGAGTGTTAGCAGTACTAAAATTAGTGTTGCTAGAGGTGAAAGGGCACCTGCCGCCAGTGCAGCGATACCAGGTTGATAGCCAAGGGTTGAGAAATAATCTACGCCTGTGAGGCACATAACTTGCCACCAGGGATGGCTGTGATGCAATTCTTCTTTACGGTAAGGGCCTTCCTTCTCTTGTCTGTCTTCTTCAAGCAACCACTGGACGAACTTGTTGCTGAGTTGATTTGTCGAAATCGTTGGCTTAACCATCAAGTCTTACCCCTGCTTTGTAATACATAAGTAATGTATATGCAACAAAATCTGGACTTTGATCAGTTCCTTAATTTAAGTACTGACCTGTTAAGTAGAGATGATGCACCCACTTTGAGAGAGATTATGTATTGATGTCAACAACTCAGGAGGTAAGAAGAGGAAATGAATTACAAAGCCCCCGCCTCAAAAAGCGGGGGATATCAACGAAGGGCAGGAATTCTTATTTTTCTTACTTTATCACTACCAAATCAGTAGCAGACGCTTATAACGCTTATAAGTAGGATGATTAAGCCCCAGGTGATGATTTTGCTGCACTTGTCGTTGCAGCTTGTGCGTTATTCATTGCTGCTTGATACTGAGCTAATATTTGCATTTGATTCATCAATGCTTCCATCTCAGAGAAATAACCACCCCGGACTTTGAGTGCTGTGTTGTCCAATTCTACAACTACATCTTCTACAACTAAGTCTTTTACAGTTAACTGTCGTGATTTACTCATCTTCATAAGTTTGCTCACTGTATGGCTAATTGCTTAATACAAGAATACTCCTTTTTGAGTTAATTGACTGCTTGGCATGATTAGCGATCGCATAAAAACCTCATAAGTAGTTGTGCAAAATAAATTATCTATTTAGGCAAGGGAACAGTGAACAGTAAAGGAATACAGCGATTTCAGTCGTGTTAAAAAATGTCTAAATATTTATGCGTAGGTACTTACCAACAAGGGAAGCAGGCAAAGCAGAGGACGAAGAATCTAATAATTATCTTTACTCTCAAAATTGGATAATTTATTTTCTGGAATTTCCCAAACAAATATTTGGGACAATTATTAATAAATATTTCGGTATCCAAAATTGCCCAAACTCAATAGAGAAACAAATAATTAAGAATCTATCCGTTAAATTATTGAAAAATACCTTTTGGTATTTCCTAAACATAGGTATGAAATATGAGTAATTTATAGCTTTTCTCTTTATAAGAGTTTCATTAACTATTTAATGCCAATCTAGATATTACGTTCATTTAAGCAAGATAGTTGAGAATAATTTTAATTAAATCAAATTTCTCTTTACTGAAAAATCTTCGCCAAATACTAAATAAGTATTATCTTGCTATATGTTATGTAAATTACCAGTTTAACAACATTTTTGCGTAAATTTAGATGATACAATTCTGGCAATAATCTCAGTATAAGTAACCTCCTTTACAAAGGATTAATGAAATTCATGGAATCTTTAGCAAGAAAAAGTTAAAGCACTCTGCTGAAAGAGCTAAAGTTTTGTTAAGATGCAATTGCTAGCAATTTTTCAGCAAAATTCACCTCTCAAGGTGTAGAAAAATAAAGATTACTAGCAACACAGAGTTCAAAAGGTAAGATGATGACCACCTCCATTTTCTTCGATGATGCTTTACGGATGCTTGTTAACGCCTATTGGATATCAGCAATACTGCTAATAGCGGCCTCTGGCATAGGTTTGGCAGTAATCGAAACAATCGAAAAGACTGGAGAACGCTAAGTTCACAACTAGCAGTGTGCTTGTTGCTGAAAACCATTGAATGCAAGTGTTCGCGATCAAGAAATCCTGGGAACACTAAAGCTATGAAAGTCTCGCAGCGTTGCAGTATTACCTCAAAATTATGAAACGCGCAGGTAACTGTACGGCTACTGAGACCCTACCAAGGAGCTACTTCAATGGGTCTACTCGATACTGTGTTGGGCACAGAAAAAAAAGCCCAAGAAACACTCAGTTCAGCAGAAGCATTTGCTGTGATTATTTTAGGTACGACAGCCGCAGACGGTTATCTCTCTGATGATCAGGCAAATTGTATTTCTTTTTTACTATCTCGGATGAAGCTTTTTAAAACTTATACGCATGAGATGCTGAATAAGCTGTTTGACATAATATTGAGCATTCTCCGACAAGATGGTCTCAATACTTTGTTTGATGCAGCTAAAGAATCTCTATCTCAAGACTTACGGGAAGCAGCCTTTGTAGTGGCTACTGATTTGGTATTGACTGAAGGCATACTAACTGAAGAAGAAAACCACTTTTTAAATGATTTATACTTAGCTTTAGATGTTTCTCGCGATCTAGCTATACAAATTGTCCAAATAATGTTAATTAAAAACCGGGGATAAAATGATCAGCAAGAGGAAATAAAAATTTTTTTATTGCCTGGACTTAATTAAACTATATAAATACCTCATAAATCAAGCGTGCCAAAGGAGTTAACCTTCTTTGGCATTCTTTTTGGAATGATTGCAGCAAAATAAATTATCTAGTCCTAACGCACCACCATAAATTTGCGGTGCGTTGCAATAAGGCATAACACAACCTACAAAACTGAATGTCACCCTGCTCTCTTGTCTCTTGTTGAAAGTTCCTTGGTGTTCGGTTTTTATCCTCAGCTGATATCCTCAACTACCAGGCAACAGCTATATTTTTACTTTTTAAAATAACAGATTCTGCAATATATTTGTCTCTTTCAAGCGTTTGAAATGACTAATATTTTCCCTAAATAAGTACATAAACAGTAACAATAAAGTCCATTTTAAATTAATGCTGTTGGCACAATTCTCCAAAATTTCAATGACGTATTACATACAAACCTACAGCAAAACGAAACATAACATTATGGCTATTAACGGAACCCCAACTCCTGGCAACGACATTATTAATGGTGATGCTGCGAATAATTTTATTGATGCCTTAGCAGGTGATGATACTGTCAATGGTAACGGCGGTAATGACACCCTCATTGGTGGATTAGGTAATGACAGTCTTTTGGGTGCGGTTGGCGATGACGTCCTGATTGGCGGGGAAGGCAATGACAGTCTTTCTGGCGATGTATTTGGCGGTACTGGCAATGATAGCCTCAACGGTGGTGCAGGTGACGATAAACTCAACGGTGGCTTAGGTCAAGACACGCTTGTTGGTGGTGCAGGTAACGATACTTACGCCATTAACTCAGCTGATGCCACCATTATCGAGCAAGCTAACGAGGGGAATGATATCGTTAATTCTTTTATTACCTATACATTAGGAGCTAACTTAGAAAGATTGACCCTGGTGGGAACGGCTAATATCAATGGCACTGGCAATAATGTCAATAACATAATTCTTGGCAATAGTGGCAATAACATTTTAAGTGGCTTAGGAGGGGATGATTCAATTAATGGTCTTGAGGGAAATGACACCCTCACAGGTGGCGTTGGCAACGACGTTCTCGCAGGTGGACTTGGCTTTGACCGAGTTGTTGAGTCAGGCGATGTCAACTTTACTCTCACTGACACCAAATTGACAGGGAATGGTGTTGATACTCTTAACTCAATTGAGAACGCAAATCTGACTGGTGGTTCGAGCGACAATATCCTTGATGCTTCCGGCTTTAGTGGAGGCGTTCGACTCAGTGGTGGTTTTGGCAACGATCAACTCAAAGGTGGCGCTAAGAGTAGTATCCTCTTTGGTGGATCTGGCAATGATACTCTCATCGGTGGGGCTGAAGGTGATTCTCTGTTTGGTGATAATGGAGATGATTTCATTCAAGGCGCAGGTGGCAATGATCAACTCAAAGGTGGGGACGGCAACGACACTCTTAAAGGAGATGCCGGCGATGACGATCTGCGCGGGGAAAACGGTAACGACGTTATCGATGGGGGAAGCGGCTTCGATTCAATTCTAGATTCGGGCAATTTCTTCAGATTTATTTTGACCGATACCAGCCTAGAGAAGAGTAACTCCAGCCTGACAGAAAAGGATAGTCTGAAATCAATCGAACAAGCAACACTATTCGGTAGTGCTAGCGGTGACATTATGAGTGCTAGCGGATTTAGTGGTAAAGCCTTCCTCTTCGGTGACGACGGGAACGATGTGCTTACAGGTGGCAGTGGCAGTGATAGCCTTTTTGGAGGCAATGGAGTTGACTCACTCAATGGCTTTGCAGACGATCCGTTGACTATTGAACGGGATAGTTTAAGTGGTGGAAACGGTGTTGACTTTTTCGTACTCGGTTTCAACTTTGGTTTTGGTGCTATCGGTTACAGCGATTTTGGTTCCTTGGATTTTGCCACTATTACTGATTTTAGTGCTGCTCAAGGCGATAAGTTTCGAGTTGGTGGTAACGCTTTGTCGGAATATAGCCTTGTCAAACAAAGCTTCGGCGGAATTGGTTCTGGGGCGGTTGATACGCAAATCTTCCGAGGTAATGAGTTAATTGCAGTGGTGCAAGATAACACTGATGTTTCTATTCCCCGCGACTTCCAAATCTTCGGTTAAATTTAAAACTCTATCAATTGCGTATAAACGTGTAATGGCGGGTTTAATTAGATTCTCGTTGAGCTATTGCTCATATCTGTGAACCCGCCCCTACTGGCTTCTTTTCTCAAAACCCAGGTACATCTAGTTTTCTTAATTACGAATTACGAATTACGAATTACGAATTACTACTACCTGTTACAATGCGGTTTTAATAATTTGAATCAACTTATGCCTGGTTTTGCGACTCTAAATCAACTTGTTGAAGTTCTTTTAGCTCACACGGAAAATTTATCTGAAACTGCTTTAGCACAAGTAGGTAATGGTATACAAACCGATAGCCGGATTTTGCAGCCGGGTGAAGTGTTCGTAGCTTTACGAGGTGAAAAGTTTGATGGACATGAGTTTGTGCCAACTGCGATCGCCAAGGGTGCAATAGCTGCTATTGTTGATTTTGCATACGAAAATCAAGGGTTTCCCATATTACAAGTACCAGATACCCTCAAGGCATATCAGCAAATTGGTCGATGGTGGCGCGATCGCTTCAATATTCCTGTCATCGGTGTTACAGGTTCTGTAGGTAAAACTACTACCAAAGAGCTAATCGCCGCAGTTTTGGCAACAAAAGGACGAGTCCACAAGACTTATGGCAATTTCAACAACGAAATCGGTGTCCCCAAAACCCTACTAGAACTTGGTACACAACACAACTACGCTGTGATTGAAATGGCGATGCGGGGTAGAGGGCAAATTGCTGAACTCACACAAATAGCGCGTCCAACGATTGGTGTAATTACCAATGTAGGTACAGCACATATTGAGTTACTCGGTTCTGAAGAAGCGATCGCTCAGGCAAAATGCGAATTGTTAGCCGAAATGCCCACCGATAGCGTGGCGATTCTCAATTATGACAATCCTTTATTAATCGCCACAGCCGCAAAGGTATGGCAAGGACAAGTGATAACTTATGGTTTCTCTGGCGGTGATATCCAAGGACAGCTAATTGATCACCAGACTTTGGCAATCGCAGGAATCCAATTACCTTTACCTCTACCTGGGCGTCACAATGCCACTAATTTTTTAGCCGCTTTAGCAGTGGCGAAAGTCTTGGGAATTGATTGGTCATCTTTACAAATGGGTATAACAGTTGATATGCCTACAGGGCGATCGCAACGGTTTACTTTACCCAATGACGTGTTAATCTTAGATGAGACTTATAATGCTGCACCAGAAGCTATGCTAGCAGCATTGCAATTGTTAGTAGATACCCCCGGTAAACGTAAAATTGCCGTACTAGGCGCGATGAAAGAATTGGGAGAGCGATCGCCGCAACTACACCAAAAAGTTGGTGAGACAGTGGGTAGGTTAAATTTAGATAGTTTGTTAGTTTTGGTAGATAGCAAAGATGCCGAAGCGATCGCTCTTGGTGCCGAGGGTATACCATCAGAATGCTTTGCAACCCATGCAGAATTAGTAGCTAGGTTAAAGACATTTATCCAAGCAGGCGATCGTTTACTTTTCAAAGCAGCCCATTCAGTGGGACTAGATCGGGTTGTCAATCAGTTGCGTGCAGAATTTATCAAGTAGGGACTGGGGGATTGGGAACATTTCGTTGAGCTTCAGTGCATCGCTAGGGATTAGGTAAGTAGGTGAACACAATTACAGCACTTTGCAAGTAAATGAAGTACACATCTTAATATGATAAATCTTGTGGGGTGGGCATCCTGCCCGCCCTTGTGTACTTCATTCAGATGAAATGTGCTGTATTTAGAAGACGCATTTCGACTTCTCCCAAGGGGAGACGCTACGCGCTAAGCGCAGCCATGCCCGCAGGGCTTTACGCTCAATGCTCGATCCCCGATAAGACGAGGGTTGAGCGGAGTCGAAACCCGGCAACCTCTTTTTAGGTTTAATTTAGTCCTTCTATTTAATGTCGATTCAAATCAGATTATTATCCTTGATGAATTGCGCTTGATAAAATGCCTAAAATCTTCTTAAGATCTCTAATATAATATTCACTTAAATCTATAAAAACAGTATTATCTTTGAGCTTAAGAAATTGCCAAATCGTGCCAATTGTCACAGCACCATAAACAGTTTTTACTGTATTTCCTTCTTGCTGGTTAAATAACTGTGCAGCTAGCATTTCTGCTATACACTGACCCAAGCCAGATTTTAGATTTTCGTTTTTTGTTTCTACAAGAGTGATCACAGGGGCGCGTACTAAAAGCTGTTCTTTAGAGAGACTAATAATAAAATCACAAAACCCATTTAATCCCCTAGTAATATCTACATTAAAATCCACGCCTGAAAATAAACTAATTTCATAATTAAATCTGCGTCTTATCTCCAATAAAATAGGAGCAATTATCATTTCTGAGCGAGCTTTCTCTGTATTAATAGAAACTGCTAAATCAACATTCTCCTGAAGAATTGTTGCTAATAAACTACTGTATTCAACCTCTGGGATATCTGCAAATAATCCGGAAGATTCATTAATTGTGATGCCAAAATCTTTAATTAAATCGCTAAGCTTAAACTCACTGTAAGACATAAAAATCAACTCTCAACTTTAAATATTAACGACTGAGAGTGTGGCTAGAAATCAACAGCGATACTCATCGATATTATCTACTCGTTCTGACTCGTATCTACCTTTAATCTCATGATTAAAAAACTCACCAATTGAGTCACAAGCATGTAAATCTTCCCAAGTATCTGCGTCTACTCCTGAGTATTGATAAATAGCACCACTCTGAAACTCGACTTGCAAGGTGTGTGCATCATGATCGTAACCGACTGCGATCGCCATTGATGAGCTAACTGGCAACATAGCGATTGGTTCTTCCACAACAGCAAGTGTTGCAGTCTCAGCCACTATCTCATTGAGTTGTTGCAGTCCCTCATAAGCTTGGATTGGTGCGGGGATTTCCAAAAACTCTAGTTCGCTACCTCTGTCGAGTAATAACTGCAAATATCCTTCAGAGTGAGCGATCGCTACTACATCACTTAAGTCTATCTTTGATAGCTTCATTAATTTTGCTCTCCTGTCAGCCTAGTTGAGAATGATAACTATTTATACTGATATCTTGCACCAGTCCCAAAAACCGCCATAGGTTAGAAACCTATGGCTAATAGCAAAAGTCCTCTCAAGAGGACTAAATCTCACAAAAAGCATAGATTTTAGTCCACTTAAGTGGACTTAACCTAATAAGAGCGAGAATTTATTCTCTGGCGGGAGATTGGGCAGGTGCAAGATCTAAGTATACAAAAATCAAATTTTAATAGTATATTTGTACTATATAATAAATCGACTGTCAAGGTTTCTTCCCCCACTCCCTAGTTAGTTTTTTTCTTCTCAAAATACTGCTGATGTTCCTCAGCTGCTAGATAGTATTCACCAACAGGCTTAATCTCCGTGACAATATCTTGAGCAAACTTACCAGACATTTGCAGCTTTGCTTTTGACTGCTTGGCTGCTGCTTCTTGCTGGATGTCGTGGAAAAAGATTACAGTTCTATACTGTTCGCCTTTGTCTGGGCCTTGGCGGTTAGGTGTTGTTGGGTCATGGATATCCCAAAATACTGCCAGTAAGTCATCATAACTTACATATTGTGGGTCATACTCCACTTGCACCACCTCAGCGTGACCTGTGATTCTAGATAACACATCTAGATAGCATGGGTTGGGAAAATGCCCTCCCATATAACCGACTGAGGTTGAGACTACTCCTTCTATTTTGCGAAATGCTGCCTCCACACTCCAAAAACAGCCAGCGCCAAAAGTTGCCTTTACCATGAGTATTATGCACTCCAACTTGCAATCTGTTTTTCTAAATTTTGTACGTGCTGGTTAAAATAAGCTAGCGATCGCATTTACTAGAGTTAGGTAAATTCTATCCCTACACCTATATTTCTTCAACGCGCTATGTTAGATAAAACACATCCTCACAGTGATGACAAGGTAGCTTTCCAGCCCAAAGAGTTCTTTAACGAGCAATGGCAAGTTTATCAAAAAGTACTCAACAATAATTACATGGAACACCATGAAATTTCCTGTGTACTACACAAATTTCTGCTTGACTACTTGCAAAAACCATTTAAAATGCTTGATTTGGGATGTGGTGATGCTAGCTTTACTGCTCAAGCTTTGCTGAATACCGCTATTACTTCCTATAAAGGTATAGACCTCTCAGTACCAGCGCTGGAAATCGCCAATAGTAACATGGCTAAGATTCCATGCAAAACGACCTTGATTGTAGGTGATTTTTCCCAAGTAGTTGATGAACTGGTACTCAATCCGCAAGATAAATTTGATGCTATTTTGATCTCTTTTGCGCTTCACCATTTAAATCTTCAACAAAAGGATAGCATTATTGGTCAGTTAAGAAATTTGCTCACATCTGACGGTGTTTTGATTCTCATCGATGTTGTTCGTCAAGAGGGAGAAGACCGAGAAACTTATGTGCAACGCTATCTAGATAACGTTCAAAAGTCTTGGTCTTTACTTACTAGTGCAGAGTATTTCCTGGTTGCAAATCACATATCTACGAGTGATTTCCCTGAAACTCAGCAAACTCTTCAAGAAATCTTTCAAAAACATGGTTTTAGTCGCTGCGATTGTTTCTATCGTGATTCGCTAGATACCACAAGAATGTTATGCTTTTCCGATAATTTTCGATAGCAGTTCTTATTCAATAGATAGCGGTGTTGCTGGCGACACCATAGTGAACAAAAGAAATCAAGTCCGCAAAAGCGGACTTGAATAAGGCTAAAATCATGTGTTCCGTATACTTTTTATTCTCGATAATTAATGTTGAGCAAGCAAGTCTTTCCCAATTATTTAATAGACATAATTAGAGGAATTATATTTATTAGTTTAGTTGTATAAAGTTGAGAATGTATGGAAAAATCAATGTTTTTAATTTATTTAAATACGGATATGAAAACAAGCTTACAACAACACTAAGCCATGTGTAAACAGCAAGATACATATTTATTTAATAGACCTTGCATTTGTATGTTTGATTACCAGTTGTTTTAAAACTAATCAGATAATGATGTTAATTCTCCGTATTTTTTGGGAAAAAACTCTGATAGTTACGTCTTTTGAATATGAGAAAATATCAAAGTTTTAAAATTAAACTGTAAGTAAATTAGGGATAAAAATTTATTCCTATCTTGAAAGAAAAAGTGAGGATAAGCGATGACTAATTTGGATTATCCTATTTTCTTTTTATTGTTAACAGCGTTGGCGTTAGCAATTACTAAGATGACTATTGCTTTGGATAAACTGGATCTTGAGCGCTTTTATATTTGGACGAGTATTGCTTGTGCGATCGCGGCCACACCAATGATGTTATGGTAAGGGCATCAAGGCTCAGATTCCTGGCTTCTCTAAAAAGTTGGGAATCATGTTGTTCCAAAGCTTCCCATAGCTTTGTCATAGGAAATTACTACCCTTAAATGAGTGAAATCCGCTTGCTTGTTCGATAGTAAGCTGCAAGCCCAGATTTTAAAATAGAACTAAGTCACCAAAAACACTTTGCACAATTGCAGATATCAGCAAGATAAATAACGGAGAATGATATTGCTGAGTACAACTAAAGACCATGTTTCGATATCAGATACACAACCAACAAAGTTATGGATGCCTGAACGGGTAATATTCACACCTGCGGCTTTGGATAAACCTTGGGGACAAAACATATTAACGCGTGTACAGTCACTTAACCTACCGATAGAAGAACTACCACGTAATCGCCTGACAGGTTTACGTGGTGAAGATGAGCGCGATACTTACAATATTGCTAAGCGTACTCTTGCGGTTGTGACTGCACCACCCAGCAAATTCAAACTTAGTCCAATTCCGCCGTCTGCTGATTGGCAATTTCATATCGCTGAGGGTTGTCCTGCACATTGTCAATACTGTTACCTGGCAGGTAGTTTATCAGGGCCACCCGTTATTCGCACTTATGCTAACTTACCGCAAATATTAGAGAACTTAGCAGCTTACGAACGACTGGAACAGCTAACAACCTATGAAGTTAGCTGCTACACTGATCCATTGGGTATTGAGCATCTTACAGGTAGCCTGGCCGAGTGTATCCGTTATTTTGGTATGCGTACTGATGCACATTTACGTTGTGTATCAAAATTCGATGCGGTGGATGGCTTACTCAACTTACCTCACAATGGCCATACTCGCTTCCGCATGAGTGTTAATGCTGCACCTATTTCTGGTAGGTTTGAAGGTGGTACAGCGTCAGTTGCATCACGTCTGGGAGCATTGCGTAAGTTGGCACTACCACGAGAGTCTGACGGTGGTGGCTATCCAGTGGGGTTAGTGGTTGCGCCAATTATGCCTATAGATGATTGGCAGATGCACTATGGACGCTTGTTTGATGCGATTAGTGAAGCGCTAGATATGGACTGTGACCTCACGTTTGAGTTAATCTCGCACCGTTTTACACCAGGGTCAAAAGAAGTATTACAAACTTGGTATCCGCAATCGAAATTAGACATGGATGAGGCGAAACGCAGTGTCAAACGTAATAAATTTGGTGGAATTAAGTATGTTTACGACGCTGACACGATGAAGACGATGAAGCGCTTTTTTACAAATGAGATTCAACGGCGCTTTCCAAATGCTGAGATTTTATATTGGACTTAATTATCGGCGGTGAGAAAGCCGTTATCGATTTTTGAAGGTGCAAGAGCGATCGCACCTCCTCCCCCTAACACATCATCAAATAAGCCATGTGTTGCTAAATGAATTATACGTGCAATTGGTAACTATTTAATGATCGCTCTCATCAAGACCCTCTATAATGTTCAAGAGGAGCTGATAATTTCTCTTCTTGATTAAACTAAGATCACTTTTGCTTTTTCTACAAAAATTTTCTCAATTACATCTTCTACCACTTTGTCTGGTGTAGAAGCACCAGAAGTAATGCCAACAATAATTTCTCCATCTGGCAACCAATTTTCTGTAATTACTAATTCTCCATTTAATTGCCGATGTTCAATAGAATTTCCCGATTTGATTCGTCCTACACTATCAATGTGATAAGAATGAATTCCCTTCTCAGCGGCAATCTGTTGAAGTTGAGTAGTATTTGAGGAATTAAAACCACCGATGACTACCATCAAATCTAAATCATCTTGCACTAACTCCAACATTGCATCTTGCCGTTCTTGAGTAGCATCGCAGATAGTATTAAAACTTTGGAAATGTTGATTCAGTTCAGTAGGGCCATACTTCTGCATCATGGTATGCTCAAACAGCTTACCAATCTTTTCAGTTTCGCCTTTGAGCATTGTGGTTTGGTTAGCAATGCCAACTCTTGCTAAATCTTGGTCGGGGTCAAATCCAACTGAACAAGCTTTAGCAAATTTAGTCAAAAATTCGTCACGGTTGCCACCATTAAGAATATAGTTAGCAACATATTCGGCTTCTTGCAAATTTAGCACAATTAAATATTTGCCAGCAAAAGAACTGGTAGCAACAGTTTCTTCATGCTTGTATTTACCGTGAATAATTGAAGTGTAATCAACCTTTTTATGCTTTTCAACTGTATTCCAAACTTTGGATACCCAAGGACAAGTTGTATCGACAATTTTGCAGCCTTTATCATGGAGAATCTGCATTTCTTGAACGCTAGCCCCAAAAGCAGGTAAGATCACAACATCACCAGTAGCCACAACAGTAAAATCTTTTTTACCTGCTTCCACAGGAACAAATTCTACTTCCATTTCCTGCATTCGTTGATTGACAGCAGGATTGTGAATAATTTCATTAGTAATCCAAATTTTTTCTGCGGGGAAGTGCTGACGAGTTTCATAGGCCATAGCTACTGCACGTTCTACACCCCAGCAAAAGCCAAACGCTTGCGCCAGACGGATTGTAACATCACCTCGTTGCAGTGTGTAGTTGCGATCGCGAATTTCCTGAATCAAGCTACTTTGATACTCAGATTCTAACTGGTTAGCAACCTCTGCTTGATGACCAAACCCTTTGCGATTGTAATTTTCTGAATGTTGGAGTGTCCGTTTAAAAGCTTTTGTATCCATTAGACTTGTCAACTTAAATTACTATTGTTTATTTTCTCGCGTTAAGACGTTACTATACACCTGCAATGCAGAACGCCAAACTACATAGCCCACAGAACTCAGATGTAAGCCATCAGTTGTAAACTCAGAACGAATATTACCTTGCTTATTGATAAACAAGGAATGTAAGTCAAGATATTTAACACCTTCTTTAGCAGCGATACTTTGCAGTTGCTGATTTAACTGACGAATGCGGCTATTAGGAATAGCCAGCAATTTATCTCGTCCTTGCCAAGTTGCTTCCTCTCCCCCATGCGGCAAAATCGACTGGATAACGATTTGCGCTGTTGGATGCGCCTTTCGTAGATGACTCATAATTCGCCGCTGCTTATTTAAAATTTCTTTATCGCTGAACCCGCGAATCAGGTCATTAATGCCAATCATGACAAAAATTGCGTCTGGCTGAGTCCGGTCAAATATAGTTAATCTTTGTAACAAACCATCGCTAGTTTCGCCAGAAATTGCTTGATTTAACCAATTTTTATTTTCTGGTAATAACTCCGTAGGAAACCACAGAGTCAGAGAATCTCCCGCCAGTATATTTAGTTGGGGAGGACGTTTGTCAGCGGCAACCTTAGCTTCTTGCTTGAGAATATCTAACCATTGCCGATAACTGAGTTTGTGACGGGGGCCTAAATCAGGTGTTGCTGCTTGGGGTTCGCCGTTGAGGCTAATTTGGTTTGGTACGGTTGTGGGTTCGGTAAAAGCAGTTGAACTTTGTTGTTGCCAAATTAGCAGGATGACGGCCAGCATTAGTATGCCGTTGGTTAACAGCGAAAAAAATGCCCAAACAGGAAAGGTTTTTGCAGAAGTGGACACGACTAGCAATATTTACCAATTGTTTGACTCAGATTTTAACGCCAGTATCCGCAAATCACACTATTTTGCTCAAGTTGGGGAATAGGAAATTGGGAATATATGGGATTTTAATAAAAAATATTTGCAATAGTTTGGCTAATACTCTACACTATTAACTCAGTAGTGATGCAAAATTTTACTAATAAGGATTTCAGATTAATCAGCTAGTAGTCATTTCCAGCGGCTTCACTACAAATACCTGTAATGGTTTGTGGTAGTAATGATGATATTATTGTTGAGACTGATACCTTACAAGCATGGAAACCCTATTTAAAAAAGTGCGATCGCTTGTGGTCATGCATGGAAGGACGACATTTCTTTCACTTTTTCTATCCAGAGCTTGTAGCAGAACAAATATTGAGCTTTTATAGCTCACTACACTGTACCTCAAAACTGCTTAACCATGTTCTCAAGCCTTGTTAAATTTCTCATCTAATTTTTGATATAATCAACTAGCTTATTGAAAGTATATCTCAATTAAGATAAAATCTTGAAGAATCCGTAAGACCTGAGTCCCATCTTCAACTATCTCAGAGACTTTAACAAAGCCAATATTCTTCCTCTGCAATCACAGCGATCGCATTTTCTTGTTTATAATGAGAGGGCGATCGCTTTTACTTAACAGCGTCTTCAAAGTCTGTTAAAGCACAAGCAAATTCTCTAAAAGCCGTTTTAATAATCACCTCTTTGGTTCCTCTCTCCAGTCGAGAATTACGAATCATATCTGTTAATTCTATAAACAGTAGAGAAAACATAAAACGATCTTGGCGCTCAACCTGTTTCAAGCAAGAAAATATAAATTCATAAAGCTCTGTTTTTCTGGGTTTGGTTTGTTCTTCCCATATTTGTAAACCAAGCTTGAAGGTTCTTAAGCGTATCTCATTAAGGTTGAAGGACGCGTCTTTGTAGCGAATTGATACGCGTTGGGGCATGTCCATAAGTTTTAACAGAGATAATCGGTGTATAGTAGTTATTCAGTTGAATTTTGCCTCATCCGGATAGGTTTTGAAGAAATGTGGGGGGATGAGGGAGGGAGGGAGATGAGGGGGATGAGGAGGTTGGGGAAGCAGGGGGAGAATAAATGATTACGAATTACGAATTACGAATTACGAATTACGAATTAGTAATTATTTCTCGCAATTTAGTTAAAACTGCTTGAGCATGACCTTTTGTTTTTACATTGGGCCAAGCATAAGCAATAATTCTATCGGGTGAAATCAGAAAAGTTGACCGAGCAACACCCATGTATTCTTTACCCATAAACTTTTTCAAGCGCCAAGCACCATAAGCTTCTATTAAATGATGTTCAGGATCGCTTAAGAGTGTAATTGTTAAGTTATATTTATCTATAAATTTACAATGGGATTTGCTCAAATCTGGACTCACACCTAATATTTTCGCTTTCAGTGCGTTGAAGTCTTGATGCAATTCAGTAAAATCTTTGGCTTCAGTGGTGCAACCAGGGGTGTCATCTTTGGGATAAAAATAGAGAATAACCCATTGACCGCTGAAATCATCCAGCTTTACAGGATGATCGTTTTGGTCAGCAATGGAAAAATCGAGGGCTTTTTGTCCAACTTGGAGAATGCTACTCATCATGGGGTATGAAAAATTGCGTGGGCGAGTTTTTCGTAAACATCGCCATCAAATTTTACCTAAAATACTGTTTAAAATTTGGCAATAGGATTTCGCAATAACCCAACCAGAACTATTCTTGTCAAGGCTCCAAAAATAGCAAAGCCGAACACAGTACTGATAGATATAATCACAGCAATGAGGTTAACCGAAAGCCCAGATAAAGAATGCAGCCACCAAACGACTCACAACTAAGCTGATAGGAGTTGCTAATAACCACTCCCTACTCCCTACTTTCAAGGCAGGTTTATTACTCAACTTTCTTCTTGATGATGACCATTTTTATCACGTTTGAGATTTTCTTCTAAGGCTTGAATTTGTTCGCGACGAGCTTCTAATTCTAGAGAACGACGTGCTAAATCTTGGTTCTGCAATGTCAATGATTGACGCCAATGTTCTGCTCGTTCGGCTTCCTGTTGCAGAAATTCTGGGGTAATTCCACTTGTGAGGTAGCTTTCCACCAAATGGAGTACCCAATTTGTTGCCTCTTCAATGCTTTCGATGTCGCCTGTGGGGGATAGTTCCACTAAAACAAGCAATTTTTCAGTGATAGTATTGCTTTTCCCTAACAGGATAAGAGCTTCTTCCGGGATAATCGCCCAGAAATGCTCGCTTTCTTGACGCGCCAATAAGCGTAACTGGTGCTGGTCTAAAAACTCGTTTTTTCGCACCTGGGCTAAATATAGCATCGTCGCTTTGCTCCAATTAAAAATTCTAAATTCAAAAAATGTTTTATTTATTTAACAAAAATTTACAAAATTTATATAAACAAAAAAATTGCTTTTAGGTATTTTGCTTGAGATTTATTTAATTTTTAATGGGTAATTGGTAAATTTTATAAGTTTTGCATCCAAATTTATGAACACTTCATAACTTATATTTTTGAACTTTACCATTACCCATTTCATCTATGCTAAGCCATCTAGGCGATCGCGCAGAATCTGTGCTTGTTTCTCAGCTTCTGCTAAAGCATCACGCGCTCCTTGTACCACATCAGCTCTAGCTTTATCTACAAAGCTGGGATTGCCGAGTCTAGCTTTGAGGGACTGAACTTCTGCTTGTGCTTTGCTGAAACTTTTATCTAGCTTGGCACGCAAGGTTTCAATATCTACGACTCCACTAAGGGGAATTAGCACTTGTATTGTACCAATTACACCAGCGATGACATTTTCTGGTTCTTCTAGTTGTGGTTGTGGCGAATCTTCGTTATTAGAGGGTTGAAAGAATTTTGCCCATAACTTTTGTCTTGCCTGAGTAGTGAGTAAATTTTGGCTAACAAACCAAAATGTGTAAACAAAACCAACGATTTCAAAGAACTTACCTACTATGGGAACATCAATCATTGCATTTCCAATAGCTAACCCCACTCGAATTGAGAAAAGTGCTAAAAGAATTAAGCCAATTGTCTTCCAACCCTTTTGAGGTTTTTCACTAGCAATTGTTCGTTTGTTTTGTTCATCAGTAATATTTAAAGTCTCTACCTTCGCCAAATCTCGAATGTAAGACTGTCCAGCAGTCAGGATTTGCTGTTCCTTAGCGCTTCCAGTTTGCAAATTTACCGTTACTTTTACCCCAGGCTTCACATCCGCTTCCGCACGTAAGTTACGAATCGTGCGAATTGTACCAATTAACAATGCAAATTGTTCTTCTAGAGAAGTATCAATTAGATTTGCATCTGCCTGGGGATAGATTTGTAAAGACAGAGATTGTTGAGATTCTGCTGGCTGTTGGGTGAGAGTCTGCCAAATTTCTTCGGTAATGTGTGGCATGAAGGGATGGAGTAATTTCAAAATTCCATCCAGCACATAGGCGAGAGTTTGCTGTGCCACTCGCCGCGATGCAGGATCTGCGCTTGTTTGCAATCTGGATTTCACCAGTTCAATATACCAGTCGCAAAAATCACCCCAAATAAATTCATACAAACCCTTTGCCGCTTCTCCTAAACCGTAATTATCGATGTAATTAGTAGTTTGTTTAATGACTTGATGATACCGAGAAATAATCCAGCGATCGCTTAATTCTAGAGATTGAGAATTAGGGATTGAACAAGAAGACGCGGTGATGGGGAGACGCGGTGACGCGGTGAAAGAACTCTCCGTGTCTCCCTTCGGGTTCGCAGTCGCCTGCGGAGGGAAACCCTCCCGCAGCGCTGTCTCACCGTGTCTCCGTGTCTCCGTGTCTCCTCCAGTCCCCAACCCATCTAAATTCATCATCACAAACCGCGCCGCATTCCACAACTTATTCGCAAAGTTGCGAGAAGCTTCCACCGATGCAGATTCATCCTTTTTGCGATCGTACTCCAGGCGGATATCTTGACCAGCGCCTGCTACTTCCTTAATTAGGGTGTAGCGCAAAGCATCAGTTCCATACTTGGTAATTAGCAACAATGGGTCAATCCCATTGTTAGCCGTCTTGGACATCTTCTTATTATTTTCATCCCGTACCAAACCGTGGATGTAAACCGTTTGAAAAGGCATTTGCCCTGTAAAATGCCCCGCCATCATCGTCATTCTGGCAACCCAGAAAAAGATAATGTCAAAGCCGGTAACTAAAGTAGTAGTAGGGTAATAAGTCGCTAAATCCTGTGTTTGTTCTGGCCAGCCCAAAGTCGAGAACGGCCAAAGCCCAGAAGAAAACCAAGTATCGAGTACATCTGGGTCTTGTTCCAACTGGACATGATCACCAAATTGTGCGTTCGCTTTTTCCCAAGCTGCATCTGCGGATTTCGCCACCACAAACGGCGTATTGTCAGTAATTTGCCCATCCGTTTCACTGACAGCGTACCATGCAGGGATTTGATGCCCCCACCACAACTGACGGGAAATGCACCAATCTCTCAAACTTACCAACCAATCACGGTAAACCTTAGTCCAACGTTGGGGGACGAACTCTGGTGAATTTTTCTGATCAAGGAATTCCAACGCCTGATCTGCCAGGGGGCGAATTTTGACAAACCACTGAGTAGACAAAAGTGGTTCAATAGGAACTTTACCGCGATCGCTATAAGGAACAGAATGCTTATAGTCCTCAATTTTTATCAGAAAGCCATCCGCCTCTAGACGAGAGACCACATTTTTTCTTGCAACAAAGCGGTCTTGTCCTTGAAACTCCCCAGCATTAGCATTGAGAGTGCCATCCTTATTCATAATATTGATTAACGGGAGATTGTGACGCCGCCCCATCTCAAAATCATTGGGATCATGGGCAGGAGTCACCTTTACACAACCCGTACCGAAAGAGGGATCTACAAATTCATCACCAATCACAGGGATTTGGCGGTGTAAAATTGGCAGAGTAATCGTTTTACCGATTAAATGTTTATAGCGATCGTCATTAGGATTCACCGCCACAGCCGTATCGCCCAGCATCGTCTCCGGTCGCGTCGTCGCCACATCTACAAAACCAGAACCATCAGTAAAAGGATAACGGAAGTGCCAAAGATTACCATCCACCTCCCTTGGTTCCACCTCCACATCAGACACCGCCGATTGAGAAGCTGGACACCAGTTAACTAAGTATTCACCACGATAAATTAAATCTTCCTCATACAGGCTGACAAAAGCTTCGACAACAGCTTTAGATAAACCCTCATCTAGAGTAAATCTTTCCCGTGACCAGTCCGCCGATACACCCAAACGTTGTAGCTGATTTACAATTGTTCCCTCAGACTCCGCCTTCCATTGCCAAGCGCGTTCTAAGAATTGTTCACGCCCTAACTCATAGCGAGTTTTACCCTCTTTTTTGAGTTGCTTCTCCAACATTGTATGTACAGCAATGCTCGCATGGTCAGTTCCGGGTAGCCACAAAGTATTGCGCCCCTGCATCCGTTGATAGCGCACAAGGGTATCAATCAACGCACTCTCGAAGGCATGTCCCATGTGCAAACTGCCAGTAACATTCGGTGGCGGAATCACAATGCAGTAGGGTTCGCCCTTGTGGTTAGGGTCAGCCTTGTAAACTTGGTTTTCTTCCCAGAATTTTTGCCACTTGGCTTCAGTGGAGAAAGGATCGTAGAGACTGGGGAGATTGGGAATGGTTGCGGTCATGCTGGGAAAAATAAGTTTGGAAGGACTCTAATAAATTTTGCCACAGGGTACCCAACAATTTACTTTGCTTTGTTGGGTTTCACTACGTACCCAGTGGGATCTTGCTACAACCTAACCTACTTCTATAATTTGAGAACACGCCATAGGCCTCTTTATGGTCTAGGAAGAAAGGTTTTTATTGCATTGTTATATGATTTTTTATAAGAATTTATGTAATTTGTTGTATGTGCGTTTAATTTAAAAATAGGCAATGGTGAGATGATGAGCTTAGAACTTGAAACTCAAAGATTATTATTGCAACCGATCTTAGAAAGCCAACTTAACGTACTACACAGTATTTTTATTGACCCCTATGTGAGAAAGTATTTATGTGATGACAATGTTTGGTCATTGCAACAAGTTGAACAAATGTTGATAAAGAGTCAAAAGCTCTTTAACGAAAAAAAATTTGGTCTTTGGTTTATTAAAACTAAAAATCAGCAAGAAATTATTGGATTCGTTGGTTTGTGGTATTTCTTTGATGAAGACCAGCCTCAATTAGCTTATGCTTTGCTGCCTCAAGCAACCAAAAAAGGTTATGCTACCGAAGCCGCAACCAAAATTATAGAGTATTGTTTCAACGAACTTGGTTACAAATATCTTTTAGCTAGTTGTGATCAGCCCAATCTAGAGTCACAGAAATTAGCACAAAGAATTGGCATGAGAGAAGTAGAACAAAAGAATGTGAATAGCAACCTCACACTATTTTTCAGGATTGAGAAATTGGGCGTTGCTGATTAATGGAATGATTGAAGCTGATGGGGGACACAAAGATGTGGGGATGATGAGAGTTGGAACTTTCAAGGATAGATTTTTAATACTCAGTCTAAAAAAGCCTATTTTTCCGTTCCAAAATCTTTCTCCGCGTCCTCGCGTCCTCGCATCCCCGCGTCCCCGCATCCCCGCATCCCCGCGTCCCCCCTGCTTGCCATGTGGCTAACTCACCAGTCAAAAAATTGAGCTAAAAGCTTTAATCTTCTATTAAATATCAACTGTGATGGCGGAAATGAGGTAAATTCGTTGAGACTGGGTATTGGGGATTGGAAACTGGGGTATGTTTTCAAATTATAAAAGTAGGTTGGGTTGTAGCAAGATCCCGTAGGGTACGTAGTGAAACCCAGCAAAACAAAGAGAATGTTGGGTTTCGTTCCTCAACCCAACCTACAATTAAGTTTAATTTGGAGTTTAAAAACAGTCCCTAGTAAAAATTCTTCTATTCCCCAGTCTCTAATCCCCATTACCCCTAATCCCCACTCCCTCCGGGAGCGGGGGCCCCGAGTTCCCCAATCCCCAGTCTCCCTAACATGTTTGTCAAATTAACTGTTAATTTTTTAGTTGTTGGGGTTTATAACAAAAACTACTAACAACATTACTTAAGATGCTGGCTCCTTTACAAACAATCCGAGAAGCGATCGCCAATTGGTGGTCGGAATTCACTCTCCAGACCAAACTTTTGGCCGTTGCCACTTTGGTGGTTTCGTTGATTATGAGTGGTCTGACCTTCTGGGCTGTGAATACAATTCAGCAAGATGCCCGGATGAATGACACTCGTTTTGGCAGTGACTTGGGACTGCTACTAGCCGCCAACGTTGCCCCCCTGATTGCTGACCACAATCTCACTGAGGTTGCTCAATTTTCCCAACGCTTCTATAGCAGCACATCCAGTGTGCGCTACATGCTCTACGCTGATGAAAACGGGGAAATCTTTTTTGGTATTCCTTTTTGGGAACCAGAGGTAGAAAACTCCCTGACAATTAAACGGCGGATACAACTGCCAGAAGATTACCCTGGGGATGGGGAAAAACCCATGGTGCGGCAACACATGACTCCTGACGGGTCAGTTACCGATGTGTTTATTCCCCTGATTGTCGATAAAAAATACTTAGGTGTATTAGCGATCGGCATCAACCCCAATCAAACTGCGGTCATTTCTACTAACTTTACCCGTGATGTCACCATCGCCGTTTTTATCACAATTTGGGTCATGGTGATATTGGCCGGAGTAATCAACGCTTTAACCATCACTAAGCCGATTAAAGAATTGTTGGTAGGGGTGAAGCAAATAGCCGCCGGCAATTTCAAGCAACGTATCGACTTACCTTTAGGGGGCGAACTAGGAGAGTTAATTTTCAATTTTAATGAGATGGCAGAGCGTTTGGAGCGCTATGAAGAGCAAAATATTGAGGAATTGACAGCAGAAAAAGCCAAACTAGAAACCCTAGTTTCCACGATCGCCGATGGTGCTGTATTAATTGATAACAACATGCAGGTGATTTTAGTCAACCCTACAGCGCGGCGAATTTTTGGCTGGGAAGGCATGGAAGTAGTTGGTAGCAATGTTTTGTCTCACTTGCCTCCAGCCGTTCAAATGGAAATTACTCGTACCTTATATGAGATGGCAGCAGGCGAATGTGAAAGCGCCGAATTCCGACTGTTTCTCAACGAACCAATCAAGCGTACCATCCGCATTCTCTTGACTACAGTACTCAACCTCCAACGGGAGAGTATCAAAGGCATAGCCATTACTGTGCAAGATATCACCCGCGAGGTAGAACTGAACGAAGCAAAAAGCCAATTTATCAGCAACGTTTCTCACGAATTGCGAACGCCTTTATTTAACATCAAAACGTATATCGAAACTCTGCATGACTACGGCGAAGACTTAGGTGTCAAGGAACGACAAGAATTTTTGCAGACTGTCAACCATGAAACCGATCGCTTAACTCGCTTAGTCAACGATGTCTTAGATTTATCAAAACTCGAATCTGGTCGTAATTACAACTTTGATGGTGTAGATTTAGCCCAGGCGATCGAGCAAACACTGCGAACTTATCAACTCAACGCTAAAGACAAAGGTATTGAATTAGTTCAAGAAGTTGCCCCCAATTTACCCCTAGTTTTGGGCAATTATGATTTATTGTTACAAGTATTTGGCAATCTCATCGGTAATGCTCTGAAATTCACTCAATCAGGCGGTAAAGTGGCAATCCGTACTTACCAACTAGAACTAAAATCTAGTTCTCACAATCAGCCTGGTCTAGTGCGAATTGAAATTTCCGACACAGGAATTGGCATCGCTCCCGAAGACCAACAAGCAATTTTTGACCGCTTCTTTCGTGTAGAAAATCGAGTTCACACCCTAGAAGGTACTGGTTTAGGTCTATCAATCGTGAGAAACATTATTGAAAGACATCGGAGTAGAGTTCATTTAGTAAGTGAAGTTGGAGTAGGTACAACTTTTTGGTTCGACTTAACCGTATTTGATGAAGGAAAAACCAAGCCAAATAACTGAATTGGGGTACTGAGAACTTTCTAAGATGTGGATAAAACAACTAACAAACAGATAAATAATAGACCTAATAGTAGTAGCAAAGCCTGATTGCGTTTTATCCAATTTTTGATAGAAACTGCAAAGCTTTTAGTGTAACGTTGCTGTTCCAACTCTATCTTCATCTCTTCAATATTTTGGTAGAGGGTACAGTCTTTGGCGTGAGGGCGTTGAGGAAAGTTACAGGTATCATCGGCATGATATGTACAACTGTCGCATAGATACTCATCTCCACTGGCGCGGTGCAATGGAATACCAGGATGTCCATAAGCTTTAAGAGTTGTGCGGCAATAAGGACAACTAATAGCTTGATTATCAACAAGCTGATGACAGCGCGGACAAGATACAGTAGCCAAAGCTTCGGTGTAAATATGTGAGTAAGTACATTGATTTTAGCGATTGACGGGAGGTAATACCAATTCGCAAGAAATTTGGCGCTGATTGTGATCTAGAAATCTTGCATGGAGTTGAGATTACACTTAGACTGCTGATGAGGCGGGTTGACTGGAGCGTTAAAACACCATTCATTACCTGACTGTTGATCGCTAATTACTATCCAAAGGGAGGAAGAGCAGAATGTTTATCTGCGTCATTGCCGACTACGGTACAGGAGACCCGGCATTTACTGAAGTCACGCAACGCTTGCTTCTAGCTTTTCCCCATGCCCAAATTCATTTGCTTTCGGTTCCACCATTCAGTACCTTGGCAACGGGTTTCTGGGTTGCCCAACTAGGACTTAACCCAGGCCCCAGTGAGCGGCTGATATATCACAATTGTGCGCCTCGTCAGGATGATCCACAAGCCCGCCGGGATAATGAAGGTGAAGGATTAACCTATGCCGTTTTATCTAATGGCGTAAAAGTAGTGGGTGTAAATGCAGGCTATACTCTCTCCTTTATCAAAGACCATACCAAAGAGTTACAAGTGGTTAACGTTTCTCGTGGTGGCTCGCAGTTTCGCTCACGGGATGTGTTTCCTGTAGCAGCAGCAGCTATTATGAATGGAGATTTTAGCCTTCTAGGAGATAGTCTCAAGAGTGAGCAAATCCCGGATGTGCCGCCAGATAGAATTGCCTGGATTGATGGCTACGGCAATATCAAAACAACTATTAGAGCGCACACAGTTAACTTGGAGCCAGAGAGCAAGATCGTAATTCGGATTGGTGATGTAGTCAGTGATGCAATATATTCTGATGGTAGTTTCAAGGTGCCCGAAGGAACTTTGGCCTTTGCCCCTGGTAGTTCGGGTTGGTCAGTTGGCGACTCAACAGAACCATTACGCTTTCTAGAGCTATTTCTGCGAGGAGGAAATGCTTGGGAGCGCTTTGGCCGTCCCCGTGTGAATCAGCAAGTAACTCAAATTGCTTCTGGAGAAGTTCTGTCGGGGGCTGGAAACAGCCTAGACAAGGTTCTGTGAGAGAAGAATCCTCGCCCTTGCGGGGCGGGGAGTGTCAATAATCTTCCAATGATTGCTTGGGCACTTCAACTGCCGTCACATCGATTGTGCCTTCTGGTGTGAAGCGCTGAAAATGACGATTTTGCACTAACAGTTGTTCTCCACAGTTAGGACACTGCAACTGACTGTTATTCAAACCAGTAAATTCGTATCTACAGACGGGACATTGGTCTGCAACCAAGTTACGTTGTAGCCACCAGCGGAAACCAACAAAAGCAATAGCGGGTGCTAACAATAGCAAGCCAAAAATAATTAGCAAAGACTTAACTAGCCAACCCAAGCCCAATGACGCCAGCAACCATATAACTGCTAACAGGGTGAGCCAAGGGCGGAGATTCAGAAGATTTAATTGAAAGGTCTTAGGGCTCATTTTTTACCATGTCGTCCTGCTCTCTTTCTAGGATAGCGAGTTTAGTCATTGACCAAAATAATTCGTAATTGATAATACGTAATTCGTAATTATTACCCCAGGAGGGACTTCCAACTCAAAAAAGATCCCATTGCTTTGGTAAGCAAGGGGAGCAGGGGAGGAAGAATCTAATAATCATCTTCGCTCTCAAAATTGGATAATTTATCGGCAGTTGCTACAACCGGGAACCACTGCTGTTGAGTATTGATAAAAGCTGCTTTTGGAGGGCATCTATGCCAAAAATAGCGATCGCTTCCTCCCGCAACCATTGCCCATGGCAACGTTGATCATTACCTTGGAGAATTTCTCTGCAAGCTGTTGCTACAGCATCTGGATTTCGGTGTGGTACTCGCCATCCCAGCTTACCATCCTGCAAGGGGTCAGCCGAGCCATCGTCATCACCAGATAATACAGGTACACCACAAGCCATTGCTTCGAGATAAACAATGCCAAAGCCTTCTTGAGAGGGCATAATGTAGGCATCAGCGAGGCGATAGTGTTCCATTAATTCTTCTGTAGGCACAAAACCAGCAAAAACGACGCGATTGCTAACTCCTAAATCTTTTGCTAACTGAGCTAATCGTGGTTGGTCATCGCCGCGACCAATTACCAAATATTTTACTTGGGGGAAAACTTGAGCAATTTGTGGTAACGCCCGAATTGTGACATCTACACCTTTGTAAATATCCCCTGACCACAGCCGCGCTACCGTCATTAAAACCTTGGCATTAGCTAAGCCATACTTCTCTACTAATTCTGGCTGTTTGGCACCAGGAGTAAATTTATCTCCATCAATTGCACAAGGTAACATCTGTATTTTATTGGGGTCTAGACCATTAGCGGCACAAGCGCGATCGCGGCTGTAACGGCTAATTGTCCAAATTCCGGCTGCTGATACCAAAGCGCGACGTTCTGGATTTTTTAACGGTTCCCAAACTTCCTTACCATAAGTCAGCACGGTATAAGGAATCCCCAGCGGCTGGCAAAGAGTTTGTATCAGTAAGGCTAAGTTAATATGACCACAAAAAACCTGCTGAGGACGATTTTGCAGCAGACATTTGAGTAACGCTGCTGCCATTTTTATTCTGCCGATTTGGGAAGACTGATTTTGAAAGTAATGAAATTTTAAATTTTGCGACTCAAATGGATTTGAGCAGTTAGGACTGTCTCGCAGTAAGAAGACTTCGGCTTGGTAAACTTGACTCAAGCCCCCATAGGCGCGAAAAATATCTTGTACATAAGATTGAATACCACCTTCGCGAGCAAAAATTTCTAAGAACACGAAGACATGGGTGGTTTTTTTATGAGATTTATCGCCTAAATTTCGGTTTTCTGCCACTTTACTGCTTAGCATATTGATTTGTTTACACTCGCGGTAACGGTGCAGAGATTGGTGTAATTGCACCGCTTTGTAGCCGCTCTAAATCTGTTTTTACCATTTTGTCTAAAAGTTCCTCAAAGCTAACTTGTGGTTCCCAACTCAGGTTTCTTTTGGCCTTACTGGGGTCGGCAACCAGTTGAAAATGTTCATCGGGTCTTAATAAATTAGTATTAATTATTACATGCTTTGTCCAATCCAACCCTACAGCCTCAAAGGCTGTGGTAACTAAGTCTCTGACACTATGCAGTTTGCCTGTGCCAATCACATATTCTTCTGGCTCATCTACTTGCAACATGCGCCACATTGCTTCGACATAATCTCCGGCAAAACCCCAATCGCGTTTGGCGTCTAAGTTACCTATTTCTAATGTTTGAGTTAACCCCAATTTAATTGATGCAGCTGCCAAAGAAACTTTGCGTGTCACAAATTGAGGTGGACGCAGAGGAGACTCGTGATTGTACAAAATCCCACTACAAGCAAACAAACCATATCGCTGTCGATGATGTACCATTGTCCAGTGAGCGTGTAGCTTGGCAGCAGCATAGGGATTTTTCGGGCGAAAGGAGGTTTCCTCATCTTGAGGCGAAAGCAAGACATCCCCGAACATCTCCGAACTACTAGCTTGGTAAAACCGAGTAGATAAACCTACCCGTCGTACAGCTTCCAAGAGCCTAGTTGCTGTCCCTGTAATTAAATCTAAGGTTGCTAAGGGGTCATTCCAGGAATCTGGGACAAAACTGGGAGCTGCCAAATTGTAAATTTCTTGAGGACGTAGTTGTTCAACTGCTGTTAACAGCGCCATACTATCTCTCAAGTCAACTGTATAAATTGCTACTTGATCAACTAAAGTTCCTAATTTTGTCAAATTGGGCTGTCGATGCGGAGGCACTAATCCGACAACTCGATAACCCTGATTGAGTAACAAATGGCTGAGATAGTAGCCATCTTGACCAGTAATTCCTGTAATTAGGGCTGTTTTAATCATTTTCTCTATCTCCCCTATTTTTTAGCATTTAGAAGGCACATGTTGTAGAGAAAATACTAGACTCCCAACACTGCTGACAAATCCTAACAAAGGAGTTACTGCAACTCGAATGCTGTCTTTACTATATTCACTAAGTTTTTTTATACAAAAAACTAATTTATTTTTTACTAAATCAGACAGTAATATTACGTATTTTTATTGAGATTCAACGGATAATAAGAGACAATTAGCATTTATTAATACTAAGTTATGCGCAAAAGTACTATTTCAGATTTTATTTACATTAAATTTTTATAACTAGATATTTAGATAACTTGCGTGTGATTACTTAATTGAATTTTGCAGTTAATAAACTTAATTAAGTAGAAGGACTAAATTAAACCTCACCTCGATTGCCGGGTTTCGACACTTCGACAAAGCTCAGTGACCACTCCGCTCAACCCTCGTCTTCTCAAAGATCGAGCATTGAGCATAACCTATGGAGATCTTGCTACACGTAGCGTCTTTGATAGGAGAAGTCGCACAGGCGTTTTATAAATAATTGTGTCCACCTACTTAAGCTAATCTGCCTTTAACTTGCATAATCCTTTGCCTCAGAAAGACGCAAAGAGAAGTTGCGTGCGGGGGTTCCCCCCGTTGAGCAAACTTCGGAGGACGCGCTTAAGGGGAGACGCGGGGATGCAATTTGAATGATTATTAGCTTAATAAAGTGCGTCAGTACGAATAATTTCTTGGGTTCCTAAGGGTTTCTTTTTGCTGACGCACCCTACATCAAGGTTGTCAAAACTCCAGAGTTCAAGCTGACCTTGGACTCTGGAACATCACTTTTAATAGTTCCTCCTGTGTAGCTTAGTTTTCCCTGTTCCCTTTCATTTTTGTGCTTCTGTGTAGTGTTTGACGATCAGCAGACAATTTCTACCATCTGCACCACGTTCGTAGACGACACGATCAGCTAAGCGCCGCAGGAGAAACCATCCATATCCCCCTACTTGCAGAGTACCTGGTTCTGGCTCTGCGATCGCATCAGGATTGAAAGGTTGTCCATGATCCCAAATTTTAATCTCTAGTCGATCAACCCATAAGTAAACGTCAATATCAATGGTTGTTTCCGGCGGTAAAGCATGATGAGCGTGACGAACAGCGTTAGTAAAGCCTTCTGCCAATGCTAGATTGAGGCGATAAAGTTGGGTTTCTGACCAACCAAGTTGTGACAAATGTTGCAGACAAAATTGCTCAAACCATTGTTGCACCTGGTTTAGGAGCTTGAGTTCGCTCTTCACCGTCAGATGGTCTTGCTGCACTATGCTAAGCATTGACCGTGACTTGAATATAAGTAAAGGAAAAATGTTTGTATTTGTTGTCTTTGTACTGATTTTAGATTCTGGAATAGTTTTTAACGTCTCGGCTTCGCTCGACGTTAAAGCTGAGCGAAGCCGAAGCTTTAACAGTTAGCAGTTAACAGTAAACTATTAACTGATGATCATCCAAAACTTAAAATCCAAGATGTAATCTGGACTATTAAAATTGACGCCTGTTTGTTGTTCTCAAGGGCACATCTGCATATACTCTTGAGATTTACAGGCGTCAAAGCGCTTGTTGTGACTAATTTAGAACAGTCCCAAGGTTAGAGATTTATCCAAAGGTAAAGCAGCACCGATACCTAGCCACAGTGTTACCAGGGTACCAAACAGAAATACTGTGGTGGCTACTGGACGGCGGAAAGGATTTTGGAACTTGTTAACGTTCTCAATAAAGGGAACGAGAATTAGTCCCAGAGGTACTGAAGCCATTGCCAACACTCCCAACAGTTTGTTAGGAAGCGATCGCAAAATTTGGAATACAGGATACAAGTACCACTCTGGCAAAATTTCCAATGGGGTAGCAAAAGGATTAGCTGGTTCACCATTCATTGCAGGGTCTAGCACAGCTAAAGCCACAATACAAGCGAATGAACCCATAATTACGATGGGAAATACGTAAAGTAGGTCGTTAGGCCAAGCGGGTTCGCCGTAGTAGTTGTGACCCATGCCTTTGGCGAGTTTGGCTCTTAGCTGAGGATCACTTAGATCCGGTTTTTTCTGTGTTGCCATTTTTAAATCTGCTCTCCTGCTTAAGTTGAGTTAAAGCATTTGTGAAAGCTATTAGCCGCCGTCGGGGCTGATTTAGCATTTAGCTTCCCATGCAAGTGTTTGTTTCTTTTGTAGCTTATGTACAATAAGTTTTTATTTTCCATAAGTTTAAAGCAAACAACTGCATCTGGGAACTGAGGGCTGTCACCCAACGCTAATAACTTGAATTACAAGGGGCCGGAAATGCCTTGCTTGCGGATCATCAAGAAGTGGAATAGCATGAAGACCGCAATCAACCAAGGTAGAACAAATGTGTGAGCGCTGTAGTAGCGAGTCAGTGTTGCTTGACCGACGCTAGAACCACCGCGTAACAGGTCGGAGATCAGCACTCCAACTACAGGAATGGCTTCTGGTACGCCGCTAACGATTTTCACAGCCCAGTAACCAACTTGATCCCAAGGTAGAGAGTAACCAGTCACACCAAAGGAAACGGTGATCACAGCCAGGATGACGCCGCTTACCCAGGTCAATTCGCGGGGCTTTTTGAAACCACCAGTCAGATAAACCCGGAAGACGTGCAAAATCATCATCAATACCATCATGCTGGCAGACCAGCGATGGATAGAGCGAATCAGCCAACCAAAGTTGACTTCGGTCATGATGTACTGCACCGAGGAGAAAGCTTCGGTAACTGTTGGCTTGTAATAGAAGGTCATCGCAAATCCAGTGGCGAACTGGATCAAGAAGCAAGTTAGGGTAATACCACCCAGGCAGTAGAAGATATTGACGTGGGGAGGAACGTACTTGCTAGTGACGTCTTCGGCGATCGCTTGGATCTCCAAGCGTTCCTCAAACCAGTCGTAAACGTTGGCCATACAATCTCAAGTCCCTAAAGATCGGTTGCGGTTGATAAATCTCCCAATTAGCAATTTTGGGATTTTAGCAAAAAGGATTTTATGCTTTTGCTTGTTAACTTTCAGAGCGATCGGAGTTTTAAGAAACTTGACACTCTGTAAAGATGGAATATATTGCGTTCTCTGAGTGCCCTAACGCAAAATTATGGGCCCAAAGTAGATCTTATCGTTTGGTGAGTGGGATCAGCTGGCATCGGTTGACTAAATAATTTGATGAGAGCAATGCACCACTTCTATAAAAAAAGTAACATAGTCGAGAGATAGATTTCATCAACAACGAGGCAACTGGGCTGTTCTAGGCAATTTCGTTTGAGTCGGAATTCACAATGGGGTTCATGCACAAACAAGTTTTTCGAGTCGGATTTTCACTGCTAATGGCGTTTTGCTTGGTGTTGGGTACGTTCGCCCAACCGGCAGCAGCTTTGACAGACGAGCAAAAATTGGTATCAGAAGTGTGGCGAATTGTCAATCGCACTTATCTAGATGAGACGTTTAATCATCAAAACTGGGCGGCGGTGCGACAGCAAACTTTAGAGAAGCCGATACAAGATCAAAAAGCGGCTTATGGAGCAATCCAAAAGATGCTCAAGAGCCTTGATGATCCTTTTACCCGCTTTTTAGACCCAGAGCAATACCGCAGCTTGCAGGTCAATACTTCTGGAGAATTGACAGGGGTGGGATTGCAAATAGCTCTGAATGCGGAAACTGGTAAGTTGGAAGTTGTAGCTCCCATAGCGGGTTCACCAGCGGAGAAAGCAGGCATTAGACCACGCGATCGCATTCTCAAAATCGAGGGGATTTCTACAGATAATTTAACCCTTGATGAAGCAGCAACTAGGATGCGCGGGCCAATTGGCAGCCTTGTGACTCTTGTAATCGAACGAGAGGGAGAAGCAGAGACGGAAATTAGAGTGATGCGCGATCGCATTGCTCTTAACCCCGTAGTATCAGAATTACGTGTGACTCCTCAAGGTACAGCCATCGGTTACTTGCGCCTAACTCAATTTAATGCCAACGCTTCTATGGAATTGGCACATGCCATCTCTGGTTTAGAAAAAAAAGGCGCTGCTGCTTATGTTCTAGATTTGCGAAATAATCCTGGAGGTCTTTTACAAGCAGGAATTGAAATTGCTCGCTTGTGGTTAGACTCTGGCACCATAGTTTACACCGTGAATCGTCAAGGCATTCAGGGAAGTTTTGAAGCATTTGGGCCTGCACTCACGGCAGATCCTTTGGTGCTTTTAGTAAATCAAGGAACTGCCAGTGCTAGTGAGATTCTGGCTGGCGCATTGCAAGATAATGGTCGTGCCCAGTTAGTAGGCGAAACTACCTTTGGTAAAGGCTTAATTCAATCTTTATTTGAATTATCCGATGGTTCCGGTTTAGCAGTCACAATTGCTAAGTACGAAACACCTCAACACCACGATATTAATAAACTCGGTATTAAGCCAGATCAAGTGATTGCTCAAGCAGCACTTAATCGCGAAAACATTGGTACAGAAGCAGATCTACAATACCAAGCAGCACTGGCATTATTGGCGAAAAATTCACAAACTATCTCGCGTTCAACAGATTTGTGATCTGCATTTTGACATACTATTAGCTAACATCTATTGCTAATAGTATGTTATAGACCTGTTGCCAACTATGGCGTAATTTTAGCAGAGGTGATTGAGTATGGATTCCCCAATAAACTAACTTCTGAAAAAATCCTCACTGCTGTTTGTATTTAACTCAACCACCGCCAAATCTTGCCAACAACTCATCACGAGATAATTCGAGTAGTAAGCGGCTGTATTCTTGGGGTGATAACTGTAATAAAGGCTCAATTATTTGTTCTAATTCTTCATTTAGCGAACCAAACCGGACGCGTAACAAATTTTCTACTACTTGGCGTCGTCCTTCTTTTTGCCCTACTTGTAAAGTGGCTTCCCGCCATTCTAAGTAAGCTTGGGATAAGTTCATAATCACCTCTTGGTCATCTGCTGTAAGATTTGTCTGGTTGATGACAGTTATCCGCCAACTAGTAATTAGTTCTTGGATATTTTGCCGTAATCGGTTGTTTTGAGGAAGTGACAGTAATTCCCTGATGGCTTGACGTTGCGTTTCTCCCTTGCCTAAAATCCTCAGCCAGAGGGTTTCCAGAGTAAGTGGTAATTTATTAATTGCCACTATTGCTGTTCTGAATGAGTCTGGTAAAAAGTAAACACCTGCGAGCCAATTATTTGTATCTAATTTAGCGCCAAAACTCTCTATTCAGAGGGAGTGGCGATGTGGGAGTAGGGAGTAGGGAACCCACGCCTTGAGGCGTGGGATTGAAGTAAGGACGCATTGTGCCTCGTTGCAAGCAATCTCGGCAC
>NZ_JCACKM010000065.1:0-38390 GCF_059505385.1 Desmonostoc vinosum | reverse complement strand
TCAACTTTTCAAGACAGAGACGCAGAGAAGAGAACGCAAAGAAGGACTTTTGCAAGAGATCTTTTATCGGTTTAACCCTGTTTTGTCAGTTTGGGAGAAGCCTATCGCTGAAAGCCTTTTGGAGCTTTAGTTTTAAGCTTTTGGTTATAAATTTTAGTTACTGTTAGAAAATAAAGGCTCAAAGCTAGATTGGATGAAAGTTTCAGAATCTTGCTTTGATTATTACTTTCCGAGAGTGACATAAAAGGGTTAATAATTTGCTGAGTTCCTATATTGAATTGAGACAGGTGTTGATTGAATTCGGGTAAAAAGTAAATAAAAAATCACATATTTTGTTCTAATTTTTGGAAATCTCGCTGTACTTCGCCCCAAAGAGTTTTGTTATGAGGATCTGTCTTCAGGGCTTTTTTCAGATAAATTCTCGCTTTCAGTAGCTGATTAGTAGCAATTAACTCCCGTCCCCAAAGCTGATAAGCAACCGCCAACCATTGGTGTACCTCAGCATCTTGCGATAAACGGTCTACCAAAGCTTCCGCTAGGGCGATCGCTTGCGGAAATCGTCTTTCTTGCAAAAACCGTTGCAACTGCTCGTAAGTTTTCCATTTGAGCCGCTGTTCTATTTCCACGATATTAGGCGGCTTAGATGTTGTGGATTTTTGTTGAGGCGTCGTTTTTGTGACTGATACTTTCTCTGGACGCGCTGCTTTGGCATCATCAAAACCAGAATTTGGCGTAGACTCTGATGGTTCGGCTATTTCATCTGGCGGTACTACCGTGATCAGGATTTTATAAGCCTCTGTCAACGCAATAAACTTATCTTTAGCTTTTTTATCACCTGGGTTGATATCGGGATGATATTGCTGCGCCAATCGTCGATAAGACGCTTTGATATCAGCAAAAGAGGCTCCCGACCTTAAACCTAATAAACGGTAGCAATCTCCAAGATCCATCTTAAGCCATCAATGTGAAGGGAGATGAGGGAGATGAGGAAGAAGACGCAAACAGAGGGGGATGGGGGGACGCAAAGAAACTTTTATTTACATTCCCTGCGTCCCCCTTCGGGTGACGCTCGCAAGCTCGCTAACGCTGCGCTAACGCAGTCGCCTGCGGAGGGAAACCCTCCTTTACTCGCTGTCTCACCGCGTCCCCGTGTCTTCTTGATTCCCCATTCCCTCTTAAATACGTTCTTCAATTACACGGTCAATTAAACCATATTCCTTAGCTTCGAGAGCAGACATGAAAAAGTCGCGATCCATGTCTTTCTCGATTTTTGCTATGGACTGACCTGTATTTTTAGCATATATTTCATTGAGCTGGTTACGAATCCGTAGAATCTCTCTAGCTTCAATTTCAATATCGGTTGCTTGCCCACGGGTGCCACCGGAAGGTTGGTGAATCATAATCCGTGAGTGAGGCAGGGCTAGCCGTTTGCCTTTAGTGCCAGCTGCTAGCAAAAATGACCCCATGGAAGCAGCTAAACCTACACAAATAGTCACTACATCCGATTTGATGTGCTGCATGGTATCATAAATCGCCAGACCGGATGTCACCATGCCACCAGGGGAGTTGATGTATAAATAAATATCTTTACCTGGATCGTCGGAATCCAGATACAGCATGACGGCGATAATTTGGTTAGCGATTTCGTCATCAATATCTCGCCCCAAGAAAATGATTCTTTCTCGGTAAAGGCGATCATAAATGCTAATCCAATCTGTAAACTGCCCTCCGGGCATCCGGTAAGGAACTTTGGGAACGCCTATAGGCATTTTTGTGACTCCGTTTCAATTAATTGGGGACTAGGGACTAGAAATAAGTAAAATAACCACTTATTCATCATTTAGGATTCAGCACGGGCTGAACGCCCTGCTACCGCTAACAGGACTCAGCACTTACTAAAGAACACTGGCCGGTAGGGGAGGATTGGCGAGTTCTTCTTTTTCAAAAACTTTGTCAATCAAACCATACTCCACCGCTTGGTAGGGAGTCATATAGAATAGACGATCCATGTCCTTGGTAATTTTTTCTGGTGACTGTCCAGTAGTGCGACACAGAATGTCAACCATAGAGGCTTTGTTTGCCAAAACTTCCCTAGCCCGAATTTGAATATCCGTTGCTTGACCTTGGGCGTAGCTCTTGGGTTGGTGCAGGATAATGGTGGAGTGGGGCAAACTAGCGCGGCAACCTTTGGTACCAGCACTAAGTAACATTGCTGCCATACCCATTGCTGAACCAAGACAGATGGTGTAAATAGGGGGCTTGATATATTTGATGGTGTCGTAGATGGCGAAGGCTTCGGTTTCAAAGCCAATGGGGTCGCCGCTATAACCGGAGGTGCCAGTAGAGTTAATGTAGATTTTTATCGGCTTTTCGGGGTCATCGGACTGCAAATATAGCAGTTCGGCCACGATTAATTCCGTGACAGCAGGTACCAGTGGCATCCCAAGATAGACAATCCTCTCCTTTAATAGTAGGGAAGGTAAATCTGGCGGCGGTGTCCGGTAAAAATTATCGCCGTAGTAGGGGGCTTGAACAGCCTTGATGGGGGAAATGTCCATAGCAACTGATCGCCTGAAATTATGCCGTTAACTGTAATACATCCTAGCGCGATGATCACCCGGTTCAAGGTGTGGATTTCTCCCTAATACTTGAGGTGGTGAGCATCTGCTAAGAATTAGCTTGTGAGATATTCTGAATATATTAATGTATTTGTGTTGGATTGCGCTTTCCGTAAAGCTAAAGTAGTTTTTTGAAGTTATTCATAAATATCTATATCTAGGTTAGGAATTTTGGGTTATGAAGGTTAGCTTGCAGCCTGCCTTGAATGATGGGAATTTGGACGTAAATCAACTGAGTAGTCAACGTCAGTTGTCGATCGCAGTTTCGGCGATCGCAGGCACTCAAGACCGTAGTGTACCAATAAATCTATGCTTAATTCTCGACCATAGTGGTTCGATGAATGGGCGACCACTAGAAACTGTCAAAAAAGCGGCGATCCGTTTGGTTGATAGACTCAGTAGTAGCGATCGCCTGAGTGTTGTGGCTTTCGATCACCGGGCTAAGGTTTTAGTACCCAATCAAAGTGTCGAAGACCCTGAATATATCAAAGAGCAAATCGACCGTCTCAAGGCTGAAGGGGGTACGGCAATTGATGAAGGACTCCGCTTAGGCATTGAGGAGATGGCCAAAGGAAAAAAAGAAACGATTTCCCAAGCGTTTTTGTTAACTGACGGGGAAAATGAACACGGTGATAATAATCGCTGTTTAAAATTTGCCAAATTGGCTGCTGGTTATAATTTGACTTTGAATACTTTGGGTTTTGGCGACAACTGGAACCAAGATATCTTAGAACAAATTGCTGATGCGAGTTCCGGCACTTTGGCTTACATCCAAAAATCAGATCAGGTAGTGGATGAGTTTAATCGGTTATTCAACCGCATTCAAACGGTAGGATTAACCAATGCTTATCTGTTATTTTCGCTGATGCCCAATGTCCGGCTAGCGGAACTCAAACCCATCGCCCAAGTTTCGCCAGACACGATTGAGTTACCAGTGCAGCAAGAAGCCGATGGCCGCTTCGCTGTCCGCTTGGGAGATTTAATGAAAGATGCAGAACGGGTAATTTTGGCTAATATTTATTTGGGACAATTGCCAGAAGGTAAACAGGCGATCGCGAATGTGCAAGTCCGCTACGATGACCCAGCCTCAGACCAGTTAGGTTTATTTACGCCCAACATCCCAGTCTACGCGAATGTAGTAGGGCGCTACCAACCAGATCCCAATCCAGAGGTGCAGCAGTCGATTTTGGCATTAGCTAAGTATCGACAAACCCAGCTAGCTGAGATGAAATTACAACAGGGTGATCGCAATGGTGCGGCGACAATGCTGCAAACAGCAGCCAAAACCGCCCTGCAAATGGGAGATACAGGTGCAGCAACGGTATTACAAACTTCTGCTACCCGCTTACAAGCTGGAGAAGAGTTATCAGACAGCGATCGCAAAAAAACCAAGATTGTCTCGAAAACTGTGTTGCAAGATATTCCTCCTCAATGAAAGTTCAATTGCTCTGGGCGCTAAATGATCTGAATGTTGATGTGGCTCAAGCAAATAGCCAACGTCAACTAGCAATTTCGATTTCGGCGATCGCAGGTGAGTTTGAGCAAAAGTTGCCGCTCAATCTCTGCTTGATTCTCGATCAAAGTGGTTCGATGCATGGACAACCAATTCAAACTGTAATTCAAGCAGTGGCAGAGTTAATAGATCGATTGACAGTAGGCGATCGCCTTTGCGTTGTGTCCTTTGCTGGCTCTGCACAAGTCATTATCCCCAACCAAATCATCCAAGATCCCGAAAGCATCAAAGCCCAAATCAAAGCCAAACTCAGCGCTAGCGGTGGTACTGTAATTGCCGACGGTTTGGAGTTGGGGATTACAGAAATGCTCAAGGGCACCAGAGGCAATGTTTCCCAGGCGTTTCTGCTTACAGATGGTCACGGACAAAGCAGTCTGCGGATTTGGAAGTGGGAAATTGGTGCAGATGACAACAAACGCTGTCTGGAACTTGCCCACAAGGCTGCTAGGCTCAACTTGACCATCAATACTCTCGGTTTCGGCAACAGCTGGAATCAAGATTTATTAGAACAAATTGCCGATGTCAGTGGCGGGACTTTGGCTTATATTGAACGTCCAGAACAGGCAGTTGATGAGTTTAGCCGTCTGTTTAGGCGGATTCAAACTATTGGGTTAACCAATGCTTATTTACTCATATCTTTAGTGCCTAATGTCCGGCTAGCGGAACTTAAACCCGTTGCTCAAGTCGCCCCAGATATTATTGAGTTACCAGTGCAACCAGAAGTTGATGGTGGCTTTGCTGTGCGCTTGGGAGATTTAATGCAAGAAGTAGAGCGGGTAATTTTGGCTAATATTTATCTGGGACAATTGCCAGAAGGGAATCAAGTAATTGGGCATCTGCAAATCCGCTACGATGACCCAGCACAGCATAAACAAGGTTTGCTGTCTCGCATGATTCCCATGTATGCAAATGTAGTTCAGACTTATCAACCCACGCCCAATCTCCAAGTACAGCAGTCAATTTTGGCATTAGCAAAATATCGCCAAACTCAGTTAGCTGAGACCAAATTACAACTAGGCGATCGCACTGGTGCAGCCACACTCTTGCAAACTGCTGCCAAAACTGCCCTGCAAATAGGAGACAAAGGTGCAGCCACAGTCCTGCAAAGTTCTGCCACTCGCCTGCAAGCTGGCGAAGAACTCTCAGAAGCAGACCGCAAAAAAACTCGCATTGTTTCAAAAACAGTTTTACAGGAATAATTATGTAGGGTAAGCCAGAAGCTTACCCTACAATATTTGTATAGTTAAAAGTTATCAGAACTTATCTCAATTCTCTGAGATCAGAATTTTGCACAATATTACACGTCGGCATCAATCAAGAATTAAGAAACGCTTATGCTCTCAAAACTGTAAATAGCTAAACACAAGCGTTTTTAATAGCCACTCCTGAGTAACTTCCTTGCTCGGTCGCGGCTGGGGGAGAAATGAGATAGTTAACAATATGTTATTAGTTTGCTATTAAAATACTATACAAAAGCAAAGTTAGAAAATTAACGTTTCTAACTTTGCTTGCACTTCTTCTATTAAATCTGTTGAAACAGTTTCAACAAATTTTACTTTTCTAGCTTTCCAGTCAAGTGTTTTAATTTGATCAGCTAGCACAACTCCTTCTGTTTTCATATCTTCAGTAAGCGGAACTTCAAATTTAAGTCCTTTTGATTTACTAGTTATAGGACACGCCAAAACTAGAGAAGACATTTGATTGTATCTAATTGGAGATATAACGAGAACAGGGCGGTAGCCCTGTTGTTCGCGTCCTTGTTGTTGAAGCTCATTATTCAGCGTTACAGCAATGTCTTCAAATGACATTCCAGCTTTGTGAAGGGCAAATGCACGCTGAATTGAATCAACGGTAAACTGTTTCTCGGCTCCAAATTCTAACTTGATAATATCTCCTCTTTCCGGAAAATATGGCTTAACTACCAATCTTCATTCCCCACAGCACTGCCAGTTTCAAATTCAGAATGAAAATTCTCAGGAGTCATCCCTTCCAATAACTCATCAAGAGTATATTTTCTTCTTTTTTGTGGCGTGATAATAATGCTGTTTCCTTCTACGGAAAAATCTATACCGATGCCTTCAGTTACGTGTGCTTGTTCAGCTACCGATTTTGGAATCCTGATAGCTAAACTATTTCCCCATTTAGCAACAACAGCTGTCATAGTTAGCTCCAAAATAATATCGTGAAAACCTATACGTTTAGGCTTCAGCTTTCTTAGTCAAAGCAAAATGCTGTTATATGTCTGACGTATATACTTTGAAGATACACATTAATCTACAGGGTGTCAACACCCTCGTATTTAATAATAAATTTTAGTATAAAATAATACTTAGATTAAAATTAGCCATTACCTCACAATAGAGATACGCAGCCGAAGCTCTCAAAAGCATTGTTGTTACTTAGTTTAAAAACTATTGGTAAGAAATTAAGGGCGCTCCTAATCTTACTTTTGGGCTTTTAGAGCATTGTTACTATCTGCTATCTTAAGGCGATCGCGCTTCGTTGATCACCACTCATTCTTGGAATGGGGTGGCGAGGACTACGTAAAATAGCGATTCTGATAGAGTGTGCGATCGCTTCACAAGGTTTCTGAGTTCTACCTAAAGTGATAGATATATTTATCTCCAGATATAACTAAAGAACCATCTCTTTTTATCTCATAGATGATGTTTTTAATCTTGAAGACTAGTTAATTAAAAAAATATCTATGTACAATGAATAATCAAAATTGATATAAAAACATCCTTAGACAGAAGAAATAAGTGGTTTTTAAAGATAATTTATTAATGTAAGCTGAATTCAAAAAGCTACACAGATTAAATAATTAATACCATTTTGGAGCGAGTTATGAGCATTGAAGATAGAGCCAAGGCTGTTGCTAAAAATGTTGAAGGAAAGGTTCAAGAAACAGTAGGCGAAGTAACTGGCAACCCTAATGATAAAGCTGAGGGTCAAGCAAAGCAAGCCGAAGCTAAAGTTCGTCACACTGCTGAAAACATCAAGGATGAAGTAAAAAAAGCTTTGTAATAAGTTGAAGAAATTAGGAGGAAGGTATACTTAAAATGTTTTATTCCTGAACCTTCTTCCTTTTTCCGTTTGTGAAAAATTTACTATTTCTCTGTGTGTTTCCTGAAAAGCTTTTTTGATTGTGTCATTTTTGTTTTGAATTTGGAATTAAAGAAAGTTAAATTTTTGCCAAACTCCTATCGTAATCCTATATATTAGTGTTCATTGATTAAATCAGTGAACACTATTTTTTTTAATAAAACTCTTGTGGGGTGGGTCGAAAAGCCATTGGTGTCAACTTAAGATAAAATCGATGTCCCGCAAGGAACTGAAGTTCCTTGCTGATAGCAAAAGTCATCTGAAGATGACTAAATATCCCCCAAGATTTTGAGTCTACTTCAGTAGACTTGAGCTATTAGCCAAGAAATTTATTTCTTGGCGGGTGAGGAAGCCAACACCGAAGCTATTTTTAGCTTAACTTGACACCAATCGCCTTTACAAACATCGTCTTATAACAACATGATGTAACTTGGTTTAAGTATAAACTTTAACCAAATCCTAAATAGTGCCGAAAGTAACACCCTGTTGTTTCAGCCACTTGCGGTATGCAATCGAATAGCGATCGCTCGGTAAATGTACTTCTGCTTGCAAATCTAAAGGTAAGCGTCGAGGTTGCTGGGACTCAACAATGGCAATATCTTGACTAGCAATTTGATTTTGAATATCTAGATAGACTTCTACTTTGACTTCACGGGCGCTGTTTACCATTAACCAATATTGCGCCATACACTCATCTTCATCAACTGGCGTAATTGTATAGAAAATATTTAAACGATGCTCTCCAGGCCCGAGTTTAAAGTATGCTACTAGCGGACGGAAGATGTAGTAATCGTAAGTGTTGAAAATCAACGGTGCTTGTAAAGGATTACCCGAATTAAAATCTAGTTCCCACAAACCACATTTGAAACTAATCCCATCAGGAAGAGACTCTAATTCATAGTGCGTCAACTCAGGACGACTGGCGTGGGCAAATAATCCCGAATGCATAATTGGGAAGTGTGCCGGATCGATGAAATTTTCCAGCACCCGCAGAGGGCTAGAGTGATAGTAGTAGGGGCCACAGAAAATCTTGCTATAGACAGGATTATCCCACTCAGAAAACAAAGCTATGTCTTGTTTTGGTGTCCCTAAACAAACCCAGAGCAAATCGTAACGTTCTTGAACTTGGTAAGTTTTAACACAAGCTTGTGCGGGGGGCAATTGGTCTGGATTAGCCGGAACTAATACACATTTACCCTCGCTATTAAAGGCTAAGCCGTGGTAAGGACAAACAAGAGTTTGTTTATTGACATGTCCTAGAGAAAGACTAGCACCACGATGAGGGCAAACGTCCTGCCAAGCTAAAACTTTGTCGCCATTATGCCAAAGCACTAGATCTGAGCCTAATAAGCGCTTGTGCATGACTGTTCCGGGTTGGAGGTCTTGCGATCGCGCTATTACATGCCAATCATTGAGCAAAATCTGGTCTTGCACCATGAGTATCGATACCCAGCAGGTCAAATACCTATATATTAATCATCCTGTGGAAAAGCTATCAAAGCACTGTGAAAATTTGTTAAGAGAATTTAATTTAAGTGAGATATTCCCTATTCCCCATTAGCCACAGGCAAACTAACAGTAAATGTACTACCTTTACCTGGCTCAGATATCACATCAATTGTGCCTTGATGTGCTTCAACAATACAACGTGATAGATATAAACCCAAACCACTGCCAGAACGCTGATGTTTACCTTGGCGAAATCGCTCGAATAATATGGCTTGGTCTTGTTTAGAAATTCCTGCACCTGTATCTTGAATGTCAATATTCACAACAGTTGGAGTTAGATACAAGTGAATATTTATATATCCTTTATCTGTAAATTTAATGGCATTACCGATGATATTTGTCAACACTCGTCGTAATTCTACGCGATCGCCCATGACAGTGCTGGCATTTTCGCCACTTTCAGTTAGGTTTTCCTCTATTTCTAGATTGAGTTTTAATCCTTTTTCTTCAGCTAAATGAGTTAATTCTTGGGCTACTTCGCTGACTAATTCTTGAATATTACAAGGAGCAATTTTTAAAGTTTTACAGCCAGCTTCATGACGATAAACTTCTAGCAAAGTGTTGACCATTTCTAGTAAGTCTTGATTGCTACCAATCATCGTACTGATGATTTCTTGTAGTTGTGGTGACACTTCGCAAAATCTACCTTCTAGTAATAATTTTAATACCCGGTTAGAAGCTACCAAAGGGATTCGTAAGTCGTGGGTAAAGCGCGAGACAAAATCTGTTCGCAGGTTAGCCATGTGATCTCGTTCGTCAATACTATGCTTGAGTCTAAGAAGCGATCGCACCCGCGCATGTAATTCATCGGGGTCGAATGGTTTACGGATAAAGTCATCTGCACCAGCATCAAGACCTTCGACAACACTAGACTCGTAGTGAGCTGTAATTAATAGAATGGGAATAAATGGCAACGCCAGATTTTTTCTCACGCGTCGCGTAAATTCATAGCCATCTATTTCAGGCATCATCACATCTAAAAGTATTAAATCTGGTGGTGATTCTTCCACCATAGCCAAAGCAATTTTACTATCTTCTACTAAGCTAAGTTCGTAGTTTTCATCATCTAGAATTACTTCTAAAACTAGTAGATTATCAAAAACGTCGTCTACGACAAGAATTCTATCTTTTTTGGTAGTTTTATTAATAGACATAATTGATCAAAAAAAGAAGTGCCTAGCTATTGCTAGCAAATCTAGTAATAGCTTACTAGAAGCTGGGAACGATTAGTAAAGATTAACATTTTCTGGAATTGAGGATCAGATTCCCAATTATTATTATACTTGACATTTTATTTACCGTATGCATAAGTGGATGATTTGTTATTAAGCAGTTCTATCCCAGTTGTAAAAAAGGTGTCTTACACAATGAACTTTGGGGCTATATATTTTACTTACACGCTTGCACCCTCTTACACCCGTGCCCCATGAAGTTTGCTAAAACATACCCAACACGTTTCTTTTTGTATAAAATCCAAATAGAAGAACAATGATATTTTAATCTTTAATTTAGATAGATAACGGTAAACATAACCATCCATGAGTGAAATCAAGCTGCTTGTCATTGAAGATCACAACCTCACGAGAATCGGCTTACGGGCTGCTTTGCAAACCCATGCAGAGATTAATATCGTTGGGGAAGCTGCTAATGCAGCAGAGGGAATAAAGTTGTTAAAAACTCTCAAGCCGGATGTTGCCACCATTGACATCGGTTTACCAGACATGGATGGTATTGAACTGACACGCACATTTAGGCAATACCAAGCAGAAAACGACGACTACACAACAAAACTGCTAATTTTAACGATGCAGAATAGTGAACAAGCAGTTTTAGCGGCTTTTGCAGCAGGTGCAGATTCTTATTGCATGAAAGACATCGAAACTGAGAGACTAGTAGAGGCTGTAGAAACAACCAACTCAGGTAGCTCATGGATTGATCCTGCGATCGCAGATCTAGTATTACGCTACATTCGTCAGGATTTGCCCGATGGTGGTAAAGGCACAACTGGCAAAAGAGTAATGATTGAGGGTATTGACCCAGACACCGAGAAAAGTATAGAAAACTATCCCCTCACTCACCGGGAAATGGATGTTTTAGAGTTAATTGTCGCCGGTTGTGACAACGCCGAAATTGCCAAAAGGCTCTTTCTGACTGTTGGTACCGTTAAAACCCATGTACGAGGTATTCTCAACAAACTCTGTGTTGCAGACCGGACACAAGCTGCTGTACGTGCTTTGCGTGCTGGTTTAGTTCAGTAGGGACTGGGGAACTCGGGGCCCTTGCTCCCTCCGGGAGCGGGGATTAGGGGTAATGGGGACTGAGGGAGATAAGGGGGATGTGGTTCGACTCCGCTCACCAACCGGGAGATGAGGGAGACGCGGGGACGCGGGGACACGGAGAATAATCAATAACATATGACAAATGACAATTCCCAATACTTCAACTCCGCTCAGTACAAGTTCCCCATTCCCAATTACGAATTACGAATTACGAATTACGAATTACGAATTACGAATTACGCCCCCCCATCGCTACCAAAGTATTCACGATAACCACAGATTTTGTCTCCACGCACGTCAAAAGAAACTGCAACGCGATTTTTGTAAGGTTGGGTAAACAAGATTCCTTGATCCCGAAACTGAAAAACAACAGTTGTTTCATTACTAGTTAAACGGTCTAATTCTAAAGTCAGTCCACCTTGAAAACAGCTAGAAACATATTGAAAAAACTCTCTAGCTCGTTCTTTACCTATATTAATCCCTTGAAATTTTCCCAGTGGAAACCAAAAGGTAAAATCTTCTGTCAGCATATCTAGAAATGCTTGCCAATCACCGACTGCAAGACCATGCTTAAACTGCTCAAATGCTTGCTGAGCAACTTTTAAAGTATTTTCTGCTTTTTGGATCATTGTAATTATCCTTCAAATTAAGCCACCGACTATATGAGTGGGTGGCTTATATCATGTCCACCTAATTAGTTATAATTTCGGCATCTGTGCAAAAACCAGAAAGACCTCTTTCCCCCTGCTCCCTAAGCTGTTCCACATATAACTTGCATAATTAGGGCGGGCAAGATGCCCACCCCACAAGAGTTTTATTTAATTTGATTATGTAATTTAGATGTTTTTTAGCTTACCTTTCAAGGGTAGGTTTTTCATATTCAATCTGAAAAAACCTATTTTTTCGTTCCGAAATCTTTCTCCGCGTCCCCCTGTCTCCGCGTCCCCGCGTCAACCAAAACGCGAAATCTAAAAAACCTACCCATAAGAGCTACTCCCCTGCGGTCTTAATGATAAGTCTTTAACCCTAAAATCAAGGAGATATATTATGCCCTCTCGCGAAGTTATTATCCCAAAAGGGATGGAAATTCTTTTTGAAAAGTTTCATTATTGCCCTGGTATCAAAGTTGGTAATACTTTATATGTTTCTGGGCAAGTAGGCAGAGATGAGAATTTGCAAATTGTTAATGGAATAGAAGCCCAATTTGTGCAAGCTTTTGAAAATGTCAATCAGGTTTTGCAAGCGGGAGGAGCTACATTTAATGATGTAGTGGAAATGATTACTTATCATGTTACTGGAGTAGGGCTAGGTGAATTTCAAACAGCCGTAGCTGCTGGACAGCCACCTCATATAATTCCCTTTTTGCCACTATTTATGCAGGTAAAAGACCGCTACTTTATTGACAATTTTCCTACCTGGACTGGTATTGGAGTAACTGGATTGTCTACATCAGGCTTAATCGTTGAGATTAAGTGTACAGCATTTATTGATCGCTAAAATCTTACCACCACTTTGCCGCTATTTTGACCATTCAGCAAGTATTCTACAGCATCAGGGATAGATTCTATGCCATGAAACTGGGCAGGCTCAACAGCAACTTTGAGTTTACTGGTGTAGAACAGATTTAACAGGCGATCGCGTGCCTCTGCCATATACTGTTGATAATGAGGCATGAGAAAACCACGAACAGAAGCGGCTTTCCAAAATAGCTGGTGATAGATACGCGGTTGGGTAACTGGTTGTGGGTTTTTCCCATATTCAGAAATGTAACCAATTACAACTAAGCGTCCGCGCACCGCTAAATTTTCAACGCAAATATCAAATACTTTTGTTCCCACACAATCAAAAATTAGATTAATGCCATTGGGATATTCTCGCTTGAGGACTTGATTGAGGTCTTCTTGATGATAATTGATAATGCGATCGCACCCTAATTCTCTTAGCAACTGTGATTTAACCTCAGAACTACAAGTACCAATAACATGATTCCCTGCTAATTTTGCTAATTGCACTGCAATATGGCCTGTCCCTCCTGCCGCCGCCGTCACCAAAACAACTTCTTGGTTTCTCATCTCTCCCACTTGTTCCAGTGCCACCAAAGCAGATACACCCGTAGGCATGAGAGTCAGCACCTCTGGTGTTGCTTCCCGCACGTGAAGCGCTAAATTTGCCTCAATTACCTGATATTCACGATAGCCGCCACCACGGACGGTAGTTACCACAGCATCACCAACTCGGAAATCTTGAACATGATCTCCAACTGCTGCGACTTCTCCTACAGCTTCCACACCCAAATCAAAGGGAGGAATTAAATTAACATAAGGAACATCACCACGACAAAGTAAAGTATCAAAACCACCATTAATACCAGCGAATTTGTTTTGAATTAAAAGTTGATTACCAGCAGGTTTAGCAATAGGAACTTCAACAATTTCTACAGCCGATTTAAAATCTTGGTTAAGTCGCTTTGCTATCAACTTTTTGTAAGTTTTCGTCTTCATATCCCCATACTTCTCCTTCTCCTGTCGGAGACGCTAACGACTCCGCTCAGTACAAGCTCCCAATTTCCCACTCCCTATTACAAAGCTTTATCCCACTCTAATTGATGAGCTAAACCATACTTAATAAAATCCTCTACTTTAGCTTGATCACTCTTGCCAAAAACACCTAAACTATAAGGATTATCTTGCATCCGTTGTGTGACTTGCTCTTGTTCAAAGCGGATCACTTCCTCTCTAGGCAGATCCGGTTTAAAAAAGTCTACAACCAAGACAGTTCTATCGTAATTTGTGTAATTATGTGGGCAATGTGGATAGCTATGATCTAAAACCATAAACTGCCCTTCATCCCAATAAAGCTGCTCATGACATATTTTCATAGCCACATCCCCCTCTGGCACAATCAATCCTAGATAACCACGATTCATATGAGGGTTATAGTTAACATGCAACTTAATATCCAAGCCTGGATGAAATGTACCAAAATACACATTTCTGATGATATTATTGTCCAAATTTACTTGTTCTATAACCTGAGCCAAATTTGAGAAATATTTTTCTCTTAATACCAGTGCTTTTTTTGATGTCTCATCTAGCCCATAATCAGGATACTGTATTTGATGCACCCGAATGTATTCTTCAATAAACAAGCCTTGAAATAAAATCCCAAAAGCACTGTATTTTGAATCACCTTTGGTTTTAATCGTTTTACTTTTAGGGCCAAGAACATCATAAGCAAACTTTAACTCCTCAGCAGATGCATACTTAATAAAGTGTGTAAACTCATCTCTAATCACTTGCCAGTGATCTTGAAAAATGTTGAGAAAAGTAAATTCTTTTGGGTTGATATGATACTCATTAAAAGTTTCCATGATCTTCTCTTCTAAAAATAAATGATTCAACAAAACAAACTCTGCGTCCTTCTGCGGTTTCCTTTGCTACCTGGTGCGTTTAAAAATGCTACTATTTTACGCGAACCTTTACTAAACCATAAATTGCTTATATTCATTTTAGTGTGAGGTCTGCTATGCCTGAAACTCCCATATTAGATAAAATTATCAAAAATGTGCGGGTAGTTCGTCCCCATCACGATACTGTTGAACTACTTGATTTAGGAATTAAAGATGGGAAATTTGCTCAAATTGCTCCTAATATTAGCCCAGATCAAGGCAAAGAGGTATTTGATGCCCAAAATTTACTAGGCTTTCCTGGGGTTGTGGATGCTCACATGCACATTGGTATCTATCAACCCTTACCACAAGATGCAGTTACCGAAACCAAAGCAGCCGCAATGGGAGGCGTGACAACTAGCCTCAACTACATCCGCACAGGACAGTATTATCTCAACAAAGGCGGCTCCTACCAAGATTTTTTCCCAGAGGTATTAGCATTATCCGCAGGGAATTTCTTTGTTGATTACAGTTATCACATTGCACCTATTGCCAGCCAACATATCGATGAAATACCTCTACTGTTTGAGGAATATGGTGTATGTTCGTTTAAGATTTTCATGTTTTATGGTGGCTATGGGTTACATGGTTTGTCAGATCAACAAAACCTCTTTTTGATGATTAATAAAGAGGAACGCTACGACTTTGCCCATTTTGAATTTATCATGCGTGGTTTAACTCGCTTGATAACAGAACATCCAGAAGCGCGAGATACTATCAGCTTGAGTTTACACTGTGAAGTTGCAGAAATTCTCAACGCTTACACTAAAATAGTTGAAAATGATTCTAGTTTGAGCGGACTACGCGCTTATAGTGCAGCACGTCCCCCTCATTCCGAAGGGTTAGCGATATGCATTGCTTCTTATTTGGCACATGAAACGAACTGTGCAAACATCAATTTATTGCATTTGAGTTCGGCTAAGGCAATGGAAGCAGCTTTGACAATGCAAACTGCTTTTCCTCATATCAACTTTCGGCGTGAGGTTACTGTCGGACATCTGCTATTAGATGTCGATACTCCCACTAGAACTTGGGCAAAAGTCAATCCCCCTATCCGTCCCCGTGCAGATGTGGAATATTTATGGCGAGCAGTACTTAACCATCAAGTAGATTGGATAGTTAGTGACCATGCTTGCTGTTCTGCTGAACAAAAAATCAGTGCAAAAGATCCGAATAATATTTGGTTAGCAAAGTCTGGTTTTGGTGGTACAGAATATTTGCTTTCTGGCGTATTTAGTGAAGGTAGCAAGCGGGGAATGTCTTATGATCACATGGCTAGGCTACTATCTTGGAACCCATCACGGCGTTTTGGTTTATTAGAAAAAGGTGACATTGCCATTGGCTATGATGCTGATTTGGTGTTGTTAGATCCCAGTGAAACTTTTGTAGTACGTGCTGCTGAGTCGGAGTCACAACAAGGTTACACACCCTTTGAAGGAGTGGAGTTAACTGGACGAGTCAAAACTACCTTTTTGCGGGGGAGGAGAATTTACGATCGCGGACAGATACTTGGTGTTCCTAGTGGAGTTTATTTAAACCGCAGATCGGAGTGTCTGGGGCAGGGGGCAAGGGGCAGGGCAGGCAGGGGAGTCAACCGCCCCACCCACAATGATACAGCTGGCGAATAGAGGATAAGCTAATAATCATTCAAATTGCATCCCCGCGTCTCCCCTTAAGCGCGTCCTCCGAAGTTTGCTCAACGGGGGGAACCCCCGCACGCAACTTCTCTTTGCGTCTTTCTGAGGCAAAGGATTATGCAAGTTAAAGGCAGATTAGCTTATGACCCCTCGTTTGCACGACAGACCCCAACACAAAACTTGGCGGTTATAGAACCGAGAGACTTAAACCCACGGAATTAGTTAAAAAAATGAGCCAACGTATCAACAGAGCTTTTTTAGACACAGAGGATGGACAAATTCTTTACCGTATAGGTGGAGAAGGTGAACCCATACTTTTACTGCACATGACTCCTCGCAGTAGTGACGAATTTCGAGAATTGATGCCTATTTTGGCTACCAAAAAATTAGTAATTGCAATGGATTTGATGGGGTTAGGCGATTCTGACAGGCCCCCTAGAGTTTATTCAGTTGCAGACTATGCTAAAAGTGCGATCGCGCTGTTGGACGAATTAGGCATAAAAAAGACAAGCATTTTTGGTAGTGTTACAGGGGGTTATATTGCAGGAGAAATGGCAGCAACTTACCCCCAAAGAGTTGAAAAACTCATTCTCTGCAATGTATATGGATTTGATAAAAAAGAAACAGACAATATTTTAAAGAGATATTCTCAAGGGTTTCAAGTAAAAGAAGATGGCTCTCACCTGATGGAAAGATGGTTAGCTCGTGTCAGTTATGTCGGCACAGGGGAGTTAAATCACCGTTGTGTTTTGGATGATTTAAAAACTTTTAACTCTCCTGTATATCCCGGTTTGGCTGTGGCAAACTACTGTCTTTCTGCCCCAGAAAGATTTCGTTTGATTAAGTGCCCTACTTTGATTTTGTCAGGGGAAAAGGGGTTAGAACCATTAGAAAAAGTTGGTTTAGCCAAAGCTGAAAATCAACTTTGGCTCAGGGAAGTAATTTCTGATAGCCAAAGGGTTGAAATCGAAGGCGGAACCCTTTGGATGATCAATCAAATGCCAGAAGAAGTATTAAAAGTAGTGACTGATTTTCTGGAAAACCAGTAAGTAATTGTGCAAAATCATGAATACTCAACTACCAAAGATTAAACGAGCTTTTTTAGACACAGAAGATGGACAGATTCTTTATCGCATCGGTGGCGAGGGTGAACCCATACTTTTACTGCACATGAACCCCCGCAGTAGTGATGAATATCGCGAACTCATGCCTATCCTTGGTCAACACAGACGAGTCATAGCAATGGATTTGATGGGATTTGGTGATTCGGATCAACCACCCAGAATGTATACAATTGCCGACTACGCGAAAACAGTGATCGCTCTTTTAGATGAATTAGGTATAGAAAAAACAAGCATTCTGGGAAACCACACAGGTGCTTTTGTCGCTGGAGAAGTAGCAGCAACTTATAGCGAGCGCGTCACCAAAATTATTTTAGGTAACGTAGCTGGTTTTGGTGAAGGAGGACAAACAGAGCTATTCAGAAGATTTGATGAAGGTTTTAAAATTAAAGAAGATGGCTCTCACCTGATGGAAAGATGGTTAGCCCGTTCTCGATACGTAGGTTCAGCCGAATTAAATCACCGTTGGGTTTTAGATGATTTAAAATGTTTTGGTCATCCTTTGTATGCAGTTTGGGCTGTAGGCAATTACTGTCTAGATGCACCAGAAAGATTTCGTTCCATTGAGTGTCCAACTCTCATTATCTGGGGAATTGATGATGTCAAAGAATTTGAAAAACTGAGTTTAGCAAAAGCTAGCGATCGCTATTTTCTTTCTCAAGCAATTCCTCATGGCAAAGTCGTTGAATTTGCCAAAGGAACAATTTGCATGATGAATCAAATACCTGAAGAAGTAGCGAAGGTAGTAATCGAATTTCTGAACGATTCGGAATAGATTGCCCTACTAATTAATGCACCCTTTACGCAAGTCTTCGTTTAACTTCCTCTGCCAAGTTTTCTAGTGGCACTTCTACCTGCTCACCTGTTTGCAAATCTTTGAGCGAGGATTTTTTTGCTGCTGCTTCTTCCGAACCAATAATGACGCAGAATTTAATTCCTTGTTTATCAGCTAACTGAAATTGTTTACCTAAAGGACGCTTCTCAAAATTAGTCACAACATTAATTCCAGCCTGACGCAAATTTTGAGAAACTTTTAAATAAGTAGGCATCAACTCATCTTGCATATTCACAACCATCACCTGAGCTGGTGTTGCAGCTAATGTATTTAAAATACCAGCTTTTAATAAGCGACTAATTAAGCGAGTTAAGCCGATAGAAATCCCTACACCGGGCATTTTTTCGCCTAAAAATGTTCCTACTAATTCTTCGTATCTGCCCCCAGAACAAATACTACCCAGGGCATCATGTCCTAATAAAGTGGTTTCATAAACTGTGCCTGTATAGTAATCTAAGCCACGAGCGATCGCTAAATCAATACAAAAGCGATTTTCAGCAACTCCGAGATTACGCACGCCTCTAATTACAGTTTCTAGTTCAGCCACTCCTAAAATAAATTGCTCTGCCTCTGGTAGATTTTGGGCGAGATGTTTCAATTTACCTAATACCTCATCAACTCCGCCATCAATTTTAATAAACTCAATAATCTTTTGAGCTTGATCTACTAAAATACCTTCTTTCTCTAATTCTTGTTTGACTTTATTCTCACCAATTTTTTCTAAAGCATCGATAATACCAATACAGGTTTTAATCTGATTTTCCGCAATTCCCAATGACTTAAAGAAACCTGTAAGAATTTTGCGATTATTAATGCGAATCCGAAAATCACCGATATTAATCGCCTCAAATATTTCAGTGATAATTGCAGGCATTTGGGCATCATAGAGTAAGCTAAGTTCACGACGCGCAACAACATCAATATCACACTGACGGAACTGACGAAAACGTCCATCTTTTGCCCGTTCACCACGAAAAACTACATCCATTTGATAGCGGGCAAAGGGAAAGGTTAATTCATTTAAATGGCGGGCAATATATGCCGCTAAAGGAACCGTTTGGTCAAACTTTAATGCTCTTGCTTCTGAACCTGTTTCGCCTGCTTTATCTCTTTCGGCTTGTCGATTGGGTGGCAGGATAGGAACAATACCATAAATGATATTATCACCTTGATTACCTTTAGCTTGTAGCACTTCTAAACGTTCTACTGCGGGTGTTTCAATTGGTGTAAACCCATAGCTTTCAAAAACTCTCCGAATGGTATCGAGTAAATATAATTCCAACCGCTTTTCGCTAGGCAGAAATTCTGGAAAACCGCTGGGTGTAGAGAAGTTAATTTTGTCGCCTTTTGCCATATTTGTACTTTGTTTGTCTTATCTTAATCTTTCTTCTTGAATGAGGGTACGTTGATAGATTTGCTGATTTTTAAACCAATGCCAAGTGCGGGCACGATGATTATTGTCAGCACTAATTTGGATCATTTCATATAATTCCATTTCTGGAGCCGTCTTATAAGTGAACCATAAAATAATGGTAGAGTTGCCTGTTTCCCAGGCTTTTCCGTCAATGCGGTCTGTATCAAACCAAAGTGCTTTATCTTTATAAATTCCTGGAAATTCATATTCTTCCCGTTTGCCATCAGACCATTTATATCGGTTAATTTGGTAGTAGGAATGAGAACTATTTTCTGGAAATTGACAGGTTAAATGAGACTCATATCTATCAATAACTTTTCCTGCTGTGTCAACAATTGTATATGTACCCGTCCAGTCACCTTCATGACGAACAAGTATGGGCATTTCTTCTCGAATATTAGACATAATCAAACTCCTTGAGAGTAAATTTGCTTTGATATTTGTACTTGTTTGTGTAGGCAGGGAGTGGGGAGTGGGGAGTGGGGAGTGGGGGGAGATGAGGGAGATGAGGGAGATGAGGGAGACGCGGGGACGCGGGGACGCGGAGAATAAATAATTACGAATTACGAATTACGAATTATCAAACCACCAAGGGTCATTGGCGGGGTTCGTTTTAATTAAAAAGGCTTTTTTGCGCGTGAATCTTTTCAAAGCTGCTGCACCCATACGTGAACCTCCTATGCCGGAGAATTTAAAAGCGTTTTTCTCTCCTTCGTGCATGATGGCGGTGAGTGCAGCATCATTAATACTAATAGCACCTGCATCTATTTGTTGGGCTACTGCTAAAGCTTCTGTTTCTGACTCAGCAAATACAGCCGCGCTTAGTCCATACATTGAGTCATTTGCTAAATACACTGCTTCCTCTGTTGTGGCAAAGGACATCACCGGCATGATGGGGCCAAATGTCTCTTCTGTCATCACTTTCATTGAATGATCTACTTGAGTGAGAACTGTGGGACGACACCACCAACCGCCACCTAATTCTTCAACTTTACCACCGCAGTGAATTACTGCACCTTTAAATATTGCATCTTGAAGATGATCATTAATAATTGCTGCTTGTTTTTCAGCAATGATGGGGCCAATTTCTCCACTGTCAACGGTGGGATATGCTAGCTGAAGGCGAGAAGCTTTAGTTATCAGTTGGTGATAGAATTGCTCAAAAATGGCATCAGCAACGTAAATTCGCTCAATTGACAGGCATGATTGTCCTGTATTGACGACTGAACCCCACAAAATTGCTGATGTTGCTAGTTCTAAATTGGCTGATTCTAAAACGATCGCAGCGTCTTTTCCTCCTAATTCTAAAAAAGCTGGAATAAATCGCCTAGCAGCAACCTCAGCCACTTTCCGTCCCGTAGCTACACTACCTGTAAAGCAGACTAAATCTACATATTCAATCAAAGTCGCTCCAGTTTCACCCGCTCCCTCAACAAAAGTTAATACATCGCGCAATTTGGGCACAGCATTAAGCGCTGTAATTAACGGTGCTACGAAACGGGGAGTAATTTCACTTGGTTTAACAATCACCGCACAACCCGCCAGCAATGCCGGAATGGTATCAATTGTAGATAGCAACAGTGGAAAATTCCAAGGACTGATGACTCCCACCAAAGGATAGGGAACTGATGTTTGTTGCAGGGCGATAAATGGGATAGATGTGTTTCTTGCTGATTCTTGTAGTAAATCTGGTGCTAACCCACACCAGCGATCAATACTGGAGAGAAAAGAATCGATTTCTAGTATGGAGATTGATAATCTACCTGTATCATTTACCAAAGCCTCTGTTAAGCGATCGCGCCCTAATAATATAGCTTGCTTCCACTGCTGTAAAGCTTCAATTCTCCCCTCTAACCCAAGCTGCTGCCAACGTACTTGCGCTCGTCTTGTACGGCTACACTGCTGTGCCAACAACCTTGAAGGTGGTGGTATAATTACGTAGTCTAATTTTCCTGTCCTTGGGTTGCGGACTTCCATTGGTTCGGTCATTTGTTATGGAGAATAGGGAATGGGGACGCGGCGACACGGAGAAAACTTCTCTCACCGATGCCCGGTTGGTGAGTTTCGGCTACGCGGTAATCGAGCGAAGTCGAGATTCAACTACCGCGTACCCCTTTGGGGAAGCAAGCTACGCGTAGCGTCTGTGACACCAGAAGTCGAACCACATCTCCACATACTCGCAACTTGTCATTAAATCACCCCCAGATTCGCTAAACGCTCAATAGTGGCTTGCTGTGTTTGCAGGAAGTGTTGGCGGTCTACTTCTTTATTCAGCATAGTATTAGCTGGGTAGAAGTGTGAGTTTTGGTAACTTTGGGCATATAGTTCAAAGCGTTGGCGTGAAAGTAAATTATTTAACCCAGGTCTTTGGCGATCGCGGCGTAAGGCTGCTAGGTCAATCTCTGCGAAAGCTGCCATACTCTCGCCTGTAACTGTCTCTGCTAAGACTATCCCTCGATGGTCAATAATTTTAGAACCACCGTCGGCAGAGGCGAGGGGGATGGGGATATTTGCGATACCTGCGGTATTAGCAGATACTATATAAGCCATATTTTCTACGGCACGAGTAATTTTTGCGGCGTCTTTGGGTGTGAGGTTTTTACTATAAACTTCTGAGGTGGAGTGCAAGAAAATTTCTGCCCCGCGCATTGTCAAACACCGCGCCACCTCTGGATACAAAATTTCTTCTGATGCCAAAGCTGCCAAATTACCAATTTCAGTTTTAGCAACGGGAAAAACACCTGCCAATCCATAACAATCGAGGTACTTATCCCAAACATCATGGGGTGTCGGGGCAAACATAGAATTTAGCCGCCGATACCGCAAGACAATTGAGCCAGAAGGGTCAATTACAAAGCAACTTTGAAAGTACAATCCTGGAAAGTTGGGATCAAGTTCGTAAGCATTACCAGCTAAAAATATACGATGCTTTTGGGCAATTTTGCTGAGTGAATCATATTCAGACCCAGCCATTTCCAAACAAGCTTTTTCTGCCCATGTCGCTAAAGACTCCCCCATGGGGAAACCTGTCAGGAAATACTCAGGCAGTACAATTAGACGGCAGTCATGACCGATGAAAGCGATACTAGCAGCAATTTGCTGTGCTAAACGGTTGAGAGAGTTTTGCATGAGCAAACGGGCCTCTTGGCGATCGCGTGCTTGATTGACTGCATAACAAGTTACTTGCAGTGCCAAGGCTCGGAATGAATTTATACCGTCTATGTTTTCTGTCATACTCCCCACTAACCACCCCATAGCGATCGCACTACTTTATCCGTTGTTTGTGCCCCAAACATCTGTGCTGCAACCCGATTACCTGGGTCACTTTCAGCACTAGTACGGCGTAGCCACAAATCACGAGTAGCCAAAGCTTCCCGTGCATCTTCGGGTACGGGATCAGCTGCATCTACCCAACTTAGCCAACGGTCTAGCGTTTCGTGGACAAGTGTGCGAGTTAGTTCCAGAGTATCAACAGTAGCCGCACCTGTGTAGCACAAACTTACAGGTGATTGAAATGTGCGAATATATACACTTTTACTAGTAAATACTTTGAGACGAGAGTCAGCCTGTAAATTCAAGAAAGTTTGGTTAACTGGCTCATAATAGCGGTGAAGATATTCTAGATTGGTTAACAGTTCAGTCCGGGGAATGTAATCTATATAGAAGAAAATATTTGGCAGTGTACCGAACTCAAACGCCAAATGGGGAACTTGAATATGCGACTTCAACCAAGTAGTGAGACGCATGGTGCTAAACGATCTTTCTGGGTTCCTTGTCCACAAATGAACCAACCACTCAATTTCTTCTCCTGAACAAGTTGTTAGCGATCCCTTGGTATTACCATCAAGACTGCTGTATGCTTGTAACTCTTGAACAGTAGGGTTTAGATGTAACTCAAAACGCGCTTCTAACTTCTGTCGGAGTTCCTGTGTAATACTCCATAGCTGCTCAAACACGGCTGTATTATCGAGATGAGATTGCTGCATATTAATTCGTAATTCGTAATGACGCGGCGCTCCTGTGTCGCTCTAAGCAAAGCTATGCCGTAGGCTTTACGCTGACGCTCGTACCGACGCTCGATGACTCGCTTTAAGCGAAGCTATGCCGCAGGCTTTACGCTACGCTAACGCTAACACTACGAAGCGCGTAATTCGTAATTGGGAATGGGGAATTGGATAGGGGGGAGATCTATATATAACCTTCCCCCTGCTCCCTTTAACTTGACAACTTTCCAGGCGAGAAAATAAGGCTACGCACAATCGCCACCAAGAAGCAGTTGCGATCGCACTATGCCATTCCCAAACACCTAATACTTTAACCCGCCAGGCCTGTTCAAAAAAACCGAAAAAAGGTAGATGTCCTATAGAAGCATTTTCGTTTGTAATTATCTCACTATAATCTTCAAGCGATCGCGGATTTAGAAACCTGGTTGAGTGCATTAGAGTAACTTGTTCTTTATATACCCCGCACAGTCAGCGTCTAAGCAAGAGAACAAAACAAATGTAGGCAATTTGTCCACCATGCAGGAGATAATAACAAAACCTGATGAGATTTTTGTGTATCAAAAATGTCCTTTGATAATTTGTGCAAGCTCCTTTCGGAAAAACATCCCACAACCTTTGCTAGTTGGGTATTAGGAACACCCCAAAAAAGCGTTACAGTCCTCAAAACTGAATTGAGTATTGAACCGATACGTGCTGATTACGTTACATTCCTACAACTAGAAGGACGTATTCTCCATCTAGAATTTCAAACCCAACTCGAATCTACACCACTGCTACCCTTGCGGATGCTCGATTATTGGGTGAGGTTGTATCGGTTGTATCGTCTGCCAATCACCCAAGTTGTTGTCTTATTGCTTCCTCCTGCAACAGGAACAGTAATCGAAACTGCCTTTAGTGTTGAAACCACCCGTCACGAATATCGTGTGATTTGCATGTGGGAGGAAAATCCCCAACTGTTCCTTAACAATGAGGCTTTGTTACCCTTAGCACCCTTAGCAGCAACCACGCAACCCCAAGCTTTATTGCAGCAAGTTGTGCAACGAGTCAATCAAATACAGCCAGAACAACGCTCGCAAATTTCCGCCTATACCCAAATCTTAGCGGGATTAAAATACAAAAAGAACTTGATTCAACAATTATTTCGGGAGGGTATGATGCGCGAGTCAGTAATTTATCAAGAAATTCTCAAAGAAGGCGAACAAATAGGAGAACAACGAGGACGACAAGAAGGAGAACAACGCGGACGGCAAGCAGAGGCGCGATCGCTCATTCTCCGACTGCTGACTCGCCGCGTGGGAGAATTACCCCAACAGGTGCAATCGCAAATTGAAACTCTCTCCATAGAACAATTAGAAAACCTTGGTGAAGCATTGTTAGATTTTCAGGCGATCGCGGATTTAGAAACCTGGTTGAGTGCATCAGAGTAATTTGTTAAATCCCCTCTCTGCACCTGAGGCAACTCTGCATGAAGTAAATCATCCGGCAATTATGCCATCTAGATGTCCGCCTTATACATGGCTACGTATCAAAAACTATGATCGCTGTATTGCATGCGGCGCAAAGATTTAGGGCAACTTTAGTACAAATGTATGGGGAAATTTCAGTTAGTTTAAACACCCAAGGCGATCGCCTTTCTTATTTTTTAGCTAAAAATACAAAAGGGCATCTCTTGTAGATGCCCGTCATGCAGGAAAACCCCAAAGGGTTGTCCCTACACCTTCCCAACAATCAGCAACAGTGACTAATTTAAGGTTAGTCACACTCACAGTCACAGACGTGAATATAGTAATATTATTAACTTAAAATAATAAACGTCTCCAGTACATACACTGATTGGTGACTAAAAAACGAAAGGATATGAGCCACAGAAATTTATTTATTTTGAATTTCCCGCAGGGGCTGACAGTGATATGTGACTCCACAGATGGCTGCTAAAAGCAACCAAAAGAGTGTATTCAAACGAAAATCGAATAGAGAGACATCTACTGTATTAAATAGTAACCACCCGACAAAAACCATCAGGTAACTAAAAAATATTAATTTATCTTGTGCATCTAGATATGTTGGCATTCGTAGTAGTTGCATACCTGCAAACAAGATCCAACCAAGCAAGGCGCAAAACAAAATAGTACTGGGAAAACCAGTTTCAGCAAATAGCATTAAAAACAAGTTGTGGGGATGCCCTAAAGGAGTCTGCATTTGTGCTTTATAGAGTTCGCTAAAACTGCGTAAGCCCCAACCCGTCCAAGGATGCTGCTGTGTTAAAGACCAGGCAAACTGCCACTGAGTTTTTCGCATCAAAGCAACTGGTCTATCTGGATACATTTCGTCATTTAAGCGTGCCCAAAAGAAAGCAGGAACAATTTGACGAAAAAATTGAGCAATTGGCACAGGAGCAAAAGCTGCCAACAGAACACTAGTAATAATTGCCCCAACACCACCCACAAGAATGCGCCAACCTTGATAGAGTGCATAAGCTAAACAAGCAAAAATTGCGATCGCCCATCCATTACGTGAGTTGGTAAAAATCAAGGCAGTGAAATCGGCAATCACGGCTATGGTGAGGAAGAGGAAGGGGATTGGGGATTGGGGACTAGGGAACTCGGGGCCCCTGCTCCCGGAGGGAGTGGGGATTAGGGGTAATGGGGACTGGGGAGAGATTAAAAACTCTTGACTTTTGACTTTTGACTTTTGACTCTTGAGTGCCAATCGCCATTGTTCTAACCACAATCCTAAACCCAGGATAAAAACTATTACCAAGTAGCCAGCAAAGGTATTAGCGTGCATGAAAATAGAGGCCATGCGGCCTGGTGGTTCTCCTCCAGGGGCGATCGCCCAATCAAAGACAATCCACAAAACTTGCAATTTGAAATTCCAGCCTAAAAATAACTGCCCCAAGCCCATCATCACCACTGGCAAGGAACCCATTACCAAAGTCCAAGCCATTTGTCGCAATTGAGTGGGTGTTTGAATGAGGTTGCTAAAGGTAGCAAAAACTAAAAAGAATGGTAAAAAATTGAACAAGCCAAGATAGGCTGCTGTTTTATCATAGGCAAACCCAGCAGTAATAATCAGCAACACACCCAAAAGAGCAAATCCCCAATTGAGGGGGCGGCGGATAATTGTCCGGTATTGTTGTAGCCAGGTTACTAATAATACCAAAACTATCGCCACAGCCCCTAAAAACGGACTCAACGGGAAGATTAATATTCCCAATAGAGAATATTTCCAAGAGGATTGCCAACGAGGATTGGAATAGTGAAAAGCTCTGCTCAAGCTAGCTCCCAACATTCAGTACGAGTGAGACGAATTTGAGCTAAAGCAAAGATGGTAGGGATGATTCGACCATAGTTAGTGGCGATCGCTCTCCATCCTAAATCGGCAAAAAACCAAGCCCACATTACTGGCCCAATCACAGCGAACATACTACGAACAGCCCCATAACGAGCTGCACTCATAGTCATACCCCGGCGAGCCATTTGCATAGCTACATAGTTTTGAAATTGTGCTGTAGCTACTTGTGAGCCTTGAACCGCTGTTTGTTTAGCTAGTTCATAGGTAGCAAAATGTATAGCAAATTGCTGAGCAATTTGTGTAAGTACAAATGGCTTAATCACAGAACTCACAGCTAGGGCACTACCTCCTTTGAAAAGTAAACCCAGAGGGTCACGTTGTAATAAAAGTGGTAGCGGTTCCTTGAGTTCTGATTTCACCAACTGATGCTGTATCCGCACAGTCAATTTTTGTTTTTCCTTTTCAGGCAACTTTTTCCACACCTGCCCTAACAGATGCAAAAATACCTCAGATTCCAAATCAACAGTTGCCAACTGATTAGAATAGGGAATTTTCAGATACTTACATACCTGAATTAGCGCTTGTCGGTAAGTTACTTGTTCTGTGCGTCCCCGTAGGACTGTCATGCCATCTGCCGCTAAAAAGCGAAAGCGAGCCTCTAGTGCATCTAACCAAGCTTTACGGTCTTGGCTTTGTATTTCGATGGGTTCAGGTGTGTGAACATAGTCTAGAGGATTGAACTTACGACTAAATAGAATTGCGGTTAAGTCTTGCAATTCTTCATCGGTTGCTAGCTCTAGAGCCGCCCTCATCTCATCCAATTTTCCCTTCCTCCCTTCCGTGCTGCTTTTCTGTACCTTATTCTACTATTAGCTTTTAGCAATCATTTGTTGTTTGTCATTTGTCAGTGATCAATTGTCAATTGTCCTTTGTCATTTGTCTGCTAGTCGCCAACCAAAAACCATTGACTCATAACCAAAAACCATTGACCATTGACTAATGACCAATTGACTAACGACTAATGACTGATATAGCGGTAATCGGTGCCGGAATGGCTGGTTTAGTTTGTGCCCAGCAGTTAAGTCAAGCTGGATATTCAGTGCTGGTTGTGGAAAAATCTAGGGGTTTGGGAGGAAGAGTTGCTACGCGCCGTTTGCAGGGAACTTGGGCCGATCATGGAGCTTGTGATCTCAAACCAAAGGGTGAATTGTTTAAACGTTTTGTAGATTTGTTATGCGATCGCCATATCCTTGAAGTCTGGACAGATACAGTTTATCAACTCCAGCCCAACTCAGAAATCAGCATTAGGGACTCAGCACCCCGTTATGTTGCTCCTATGGGCATGAATACGATCGCCAAATTTCTCGCCCCAGGGCTAGAAATATTACTGAATCAGCGTGTCATTGAAATTGCCCTGACTCCCGAAAACAATTGGCGTCTCACCCTCGAATCTAGTAATGAAGAATTAATTGCCAAGGCTTTAGTTATTGCTATTCCTGCACCGCAAGCTTTTACGCTGCTAGCACCTCTAGGCGAACATCTATTAGAGCAAGCGTTTTTGCATAACCTGCGCTCTGTAGAATTCTATCCTTGCATTAGTGCGATTGCAGGCTATCCTCCCACATCAAAGCCACTACCAAAATGGAAAGCTCTAAATTTTATAGATCATACTGATCTCGCATGGATTGGTTTAGATAGCAGTAAGCGTCCCAATCCTCAGCAGCCACATTTTGTAGTGCAAAGCAGCGCTGATTTTGCCCAAAATCACCTAGAATCTCCAGATTTACAACCAGTTGGACAGTATCTGTTGCAACGTGCAGCCGCATCTTTAAACCTTCCTTGGCTGAATACTCCCGATTGGATGCAAGTACATCGTTGGCGTTATGCCTTTCCTAGTCGTCCCTGGCACGCAAGTTTTTTGTCTGTCGAAACTTCCCCACCTTTAATTTGCTGTGGTGATTGGTGTGGTGGCAATCTTGTAGAAAGCGCAATACTTTCCGGATTAGCTACTGCTGAAAAAATTAACAATCAATTGTACCGTTTAACTCTCAATGATGCGAATGTTTTCAATGTTTTTGCTTAAGTATTTTATCTGTCATTCGACTGATTGATCAGTATAGAAAAGCCCTATTTAGGTTGTAAAACTTATCTTTAAAGTATCCCTTGTTATGGAAAAGATAAAAAAATTAATATACTTGTCTAAGGATTAATCTTGATCCCTATAAATTTATGCTGCGTTTTATGTAGTTTTTGCCCAAAAAATTGGAAATTTGAAATAATTGACATTATAAAGACAAATTAATGGTAGCTTACAAGTCTCTTGAGTACTGTTTTAAGAAATTACCTTGTTAAACAGTATAAAGTTTAACTAAAATCAGCCAAACCAAATGTCTGATATTTTACCAAGATAAAAAGTTAAGTTCAGGTCGGAGCATCTATCAGTTAAATCACTTCTAACTGATTGTCATGACGAAGTTGCCACCAAGAAAATTTGTTGACTTTTCCTAGTATGGACTGGATTAAAAAAGGAGTTTAAAAGTCATGAAGACCGTAGTAAATTTAACACAGCAATCAGTGATAGGAGAGATTGAAAGCGTTTTGGATACATATCCATACCATCCTTATCAGCAAGCCTTTGCAATCCCTGATTTACGTCAAGAGTTAGTTGCCTTTGTTCTCAACCGCATTCCTTGCTTTTATAGCGCCGTATCTGAAGGACAAATTTCATTGGCTGAAGCTGAAAAAGAAAATTTACCATACTACAAATTTCCCCGCCAACCTTTAGAACAGCAAATGCATTTACAAAACTTGATTCATCAAGGTATCTACGCAATTGTTAAACAAAAGTCAGATTGGATTAGTCATCATCTTTGTGAAACGTTTCAACCTGATTGTGAACCGTCTCATTGGTTTGGCTAAATTGCACATACTAATAGTGATTAGCGATGATCAGAACCCCGAATTTTTGAAAAATTCGGGGTTCTAGCAGCCTCTCAAAATTAATGATTTCAGCTAAGAGTTAGAATACTCAGCAATCCTGAGTATTCTAACTCTTAGCTTTGAGTGGGTCATATCCCCAATTCATTAACGAATAGCGCCAGCGTGTATGTTCAATCTCACCTTGAGGCTGCTGTGCCGAGTGACGATGAATATAGCTGACGACTTTTTTCATATGCGATAAATCATCATCTGTATAGTCATCTTTTTTCTTTTGCAACAAATCGATGATGCGCTTACCGGATTTATGACCTATTGATTCTTCGTCATTTTCTTTTTGTCCGACAGACTGAGATTCCTCAGTTTGCAACCAAGATTCTAAATCTTTGGGTGTCATGTTAATTGAGGAATTAAACTCATCGATTACTGATTTAACATTTTTACTCATAATCCTACATTACTCCTCAATCTTTTTCAGAGCATCAGGTTTATGAGCTGCTGTTTTGCCAGTTTTATCACTTTTAACTAAATACTGGGGATTATCTTTTGCAGCCGCAACATGATGTCCTTTAATCTCCGTTGGAGAAGTCAATTTTTTTTCTACTTCACCAGTAGTTTCACCTTGCGCCGTATTCCACTTTACCTTGTCACCCTTTTGGAATGCTTCAGTCACGGATTTTCCTCTCCAATATTCCATAAATACTAATTATGTTAATTCTGTAACAGAAATTAATCAGTCAAGGGAGAGAAAAAGCTTCATCACACAAGAGGATGACAATGCGATCGCACAGTGAACTCTGAACAATCAAAAAACTCCAGAACTAGTCTATGACAAGCCTGGAGTCAGGAAACATATGCATTTACCTAAATTAATTTTCCTTAGAAGATAATCTTACGTCATCAGGATATACACTCAATTACAAGAGCGATATTTTATGATTCGTTACAGGCTTGCCTAAGAATAACAATCTATCACTTAGAGACTTCCAAATAAATATCCCATCGCTTTTAAGGTAGGGGCAGGGGGAGAGAAAGTGGTTTTGATTCGGTAAAACTGGATAATTTATTTCAAAGTTGCCTTAGCACTGCTTGAGTGTTTTCCCAAAAAGAAACTCCAGAATGCCTAAAGGTATCTGGAGTAGTAACAGGTTTCTAACACCAATTAATTTTTACCTGTGCTTTTATTTAATGTCGTTAGGGAATATACTCAAATACTGTAGCGATGTTTTAAGATAGCGATCGCACATATACACTCAATTAAAAAACTCTATAAAACCTGTGTATTTTCTCTGGAGCGATAATTTTGAATTCTTATACATTTAACGTTTTTATTGACTAAATTACTCTTTTGAGGTAAACGCATGATGGTTGAAAAAAATCAATGGTTGCAAACAACTCTACAGCTTAAAGGTTCTGTGTTAGCATCGATTTATCAGCGTGTTTTATGGTGTGGTTTTTTTGGTTTTTTAATTTCTGGATTGTATTATTTAAAATTACCAGTATCTCAACCTATTTTAGGTAGTGTTATTCCTAGTATAGTTTTAGGTTTATTATTAGTATTTCGTACAAATACCGCTTACGAAAGATTTTGGGAAGGTCGAAAATGTTGGGGTTCTATTGTAAATAATGTCCGTAATCTAGCACGACAAATTTGGGTATCAATAGATGAAACCTCCTCCAGCGACAAAGAACATAAAATTAGAGCATTATATTTATTAGTAGCGTTTGCCGTAGCAACTAAATTACATTTGCGAGGAGAAGCTGTCAACCAAGAATTAGAAAACTTGATGCCATCTACTGAAGAATTTATCAAATTAAAAATCATGAATAATCCTCCTATCGAAGTAGCTTTTTGGATAGGAGATTACTTACAGCGAGAGTACAGTCGTAATCAGATCAATAGTTATCAATTGACAGCTATGCAAGAATTATTAAATAATCTCGTAGATAACTTAGGTGCTTGCGAGCGCATTTTAAAAACACCGATGCCTTTAGCATACGGCATTCATCTGAAACAACTACTATTACTATATTGTTTTTTATTACCATTTCAAATAGTCGAGAGTCTTGGTTGGTGGACAGGTTTAATTGCGGCTTTAGTTGGTTTTACCTTATTTGGAATTGAAGCAATTGGTCTAGAGATAGAAAATCCCTTTGGTTACGATGCCAATGACTTACCCCTAGATGCAATTTGCAACACAATGAAGCGTAATATTGATGATTTAATTAGCTTAACTCCAAGTATGCGATCGCGCCAAAATAAGGGAGTGGGGAGTTGGGAGTAGAGAGTGGGGAAAAGATAAGAGTCTCTTGTAACTCTCTGCGTCTGTGCGTGAAAAAAATTCTTATAATCCTCTAATCCCCAATTCCAAACCCTCACAAACACCTGTAAGAAAATCCAAATCCAAAGTTGCGATCGTATCGCTCGGTTTGTGATAATTAGGATTTCGTAAGAATGCTGTATCCGTCACCATAATAGCTGGATAACCTGCATCCCAAAAAGGCGCATGATCGCTTTGTCTAGTTTGGCGAATCATCAAACCTCGATTCGGCACTGGTAGCCATTGACTTGAAACACCAACCTTACGAATACTACGACTCATATTAATTAAGTCCCAAATCGTCCGCAAATTGCCAATCAAAGCAATAAAATCGCCACAATTGGGATAAAAACGTTCTAGAGGAGGTGGGTAAACTTGAGAACCAGGCAGAGAATTACAATAACCCAGCATTTCTAAAGACAGCATCAAGCGTAGCGGTTGTTGTTGTTGACGCAACAGACTTACATACTCAGCGCTACCCAATAAACCGTATTCTTCCATATCAAAAGCAATCAGTCGCAGGGGGTATCTTGGAGGTTGGGCAGCGAATTTTCTGGCTAATTCTAGTAATACTGCTACACCTGTGGCATTATCATCAGCCCCTAACGTTCCTGGTACAGCATCGTAATGGGCAGCAATTAAAACTAGCGGTAAATCCTTTTTTTGCCGTTTAGCTTGAGCAGGTAAATTTAAGATGAGATTCTGACAAACTTTCCCCCCCACCGAAAAGGTGTGGATTTCCACACTTCCCCATTGAGAGAACTCCTGGCGGATGTATTCTTGAACAAAAAAGTGTCCAGCTGTCGCCATGTAAGGATCGCGTTCTCGCGCGATCGCCTGAAGGTGAGTTTGTAATCGCTCTTTTAAATTCAAACTTTTAAAATGTCCCCGATATAGTCTTTATTTATGTATAGAGGAAAAGCCAAGCAAACATTCTTTAAAGCCTATGTTTAGATGAAGTGAAGTGACTAGAACACAAGAGCTAAGGCTGCCCAAGCATATCAAGCATCGTCAATGTTATCCTAGACTTGCAACTAACTCCTCAAACTTCAGCTACCTTATTTTTGGCCTTAATGATGATTACTATAACATTGAGGCGTTTTCATCCGATAGTACAAAGCTAGAGGTAGTCCCGCCCCATAATAATAAATGTATAAGACACACTAGGAGAAAAGTAACGCATGGGCAAGGTAGTCGGCATCGACTTGGGTACAACCAACTCAGTAGTCGCCGTGATGGAGGGTGGCAAGCCGGTGGTGATTGCCAATGCAGAAGGAGACCGAATAACCCCCTCTGTAGTTGGGTTCAGCAAAGAAGGCGAAAGAGTTGTTGGGAAAATGGCACAGCGGCAAACCGTTCTCAACCCCCAGAATACTTTTTTTGCTGTTAAACGCTTTATTGGACGGAGATATAGCGAACTGAATCCAGAATCCAAGCGTGTACCCTATACCATTCGCAAAGACGAAGTTGGCAACATTAAAACCGTCTGTCCCCGTCTCGATAAAGAATTCGCCCCAGAAGAAATTTCCGCGATGGTGTTGAAGAAATTGGCAGAAGATGCCAGTCGCTACTTGGGTGAACCAGTCACAGGGGCAGTGATTACAGTTCCTGCTTATTTTAACGATTCCCAGCGGCAAGCAACCCGTGATGCTGGCAGGATTGCCGGCTTAGAGGTGCTACGGATTCTTAATGAACCTACTGCTGCTTCTTTGGCTTATGGTTTAGACCGAGGTGAAACCGAAACCATTTTGGTATTTGACTTGGGTGGCGGCACTTTTGACGTATCGATTTTGGAAGTTGGTGACGGCATTTTTGAAGTGAAAGCCACCAGCGGTGATACTCAACTTGGCGGTAATGATTTCGACAAAAAAATTGTCGATTGGTTAGCAGAGCAATTTCTGGAAACCGAAGGAGTAGACTTAAGACGTAGCGATCGCCAAGCTTTACAACGCTTAATGGAAGCTGCGGAAAAAGCCAAAATAGACCTTTCTGCTGTTAGCGTCACCGATATTAACTTACCTTTCATCACCGCTACCGAGGACGGCCCCAAACACATCGAAACGCGTCTGACTCGTGCCCAATTTGAGGACATGTGCAGTGACTTGATGGGACGAGTGCGAACCCCAGTTAAACGGGCGCTAAAAGATGCAGGTCTCTCACCGCGAGATATTGAAGAAGTCGTTTTAGTGGGTGGTTGTACCCGCATCCCCATGGTCAAGCAGCTAGTGCGTGACTTAATTGGCATAGAACCCAACGAAAATGTCAACCCTGATGAAGTCGTAGCAGTTGGGGCAGCAATTCAAGCAGGCATTCTCGCAGGCGAACTTAAAGATGTACTGCTGTTAGATGTCACACCACTATCTTTGGGGTTAGAAACCATCGGGGGCGTGATGAAAAAACTGATTCCCCGCAATACAACTATCCCAGTACGCCGTTCTGACATTTTTTCTACGTCAGAAAATAACCAAAACACCGTAGAAATTCACGTAGTCCAGGGCGAACGGGAAATGGCCGCAAATAACAAGTCCTTGGGACGTTTTAAATTATACGGCATCCCGCCAGCCCCCAGGGGAATTCCACAAGTTCAAGTATCGTTTGATATCGATGCTAACGGGATTTTGCAAGTAACTGCCTTAGATAGAACCACTGGTAGAGAGCAGAGTATCACAGTACAAGGCGCTTCTACCTTGAGTGAATCAGAAGTGAACCGCATGATTCAAGATGCCCAAAAATACGCCGACATCGACCGAGAACGCAAAGAACGCATCGAAAAACGAACACGTGCAGAAGCGTTGATTTTACAAGCCGAACGACAACTGCGAGAAGTTGCACTGGAATTTGGAATGCAAGTCGCCCGTAACCGCCGCCAACGCATCGACAATATTTGTCGAGAATTGAAGGAAAGTTTACAAGAAAACGACGATCGCGGCATTGATCAAGCTTACGCCGACCTGCAAGATGCTTTATCTGAACTAAATCGGGAAATTCGCCAGTATTATACTGAAGACGAAGATGACGACTTGTTTGGTACTATCCGTGATATCTTTACAGGCGGCGATCGAGAACGGGAACGAGAACGCGATTCTTACAGAGATACGTATCGAGAACGCGATTCTTACAACAGAGATTCCTATGGTAGAGACTACAATCGCGACTCCTATGGTAGAGATTATAGTAAGGATCGTTCTTCTTCCTATGAAAACCGTCCTGCACGCAAACCACCTCGTCCTAGTTACCAAGATAACTGGGATGAAGAAGATGATTGGCTATAGGACTTGGCTAGGGGCGAGATTTCTCGCCCAAAACCTGAGTATGGAGGTAACACAGAACAGACAACAAGGGGATAGATGTGTATCTAGCTTCGCAGAAATCAAATAGGAATCCTATAGTTTTGAGTTAGTAATAGATGAAAACTTAGGGGTTAAGTAAAAATAAGTAGTGCGAGCATCTTGCTCGCGCGGGCAAGATGCCCGCACTACAAATATTAAATTGTTCAACTTATTTTTACACGAATCCTTAGGGGTTAAATCTGGCAATTGATAACTCACAATAATAACCAACCCATTAACAAAATCTAGAATCTAAAATTTAAAGTTAAATAACTTCAACTATGCAAAATTTGCAGAATTTTCGCGATTATTACGAAATTTTGGGAGTAGCTAAAGACGCCCCCAACGAAGAAATTAAGAAGGTTTATCGGCGCTTAGCAAGACAATATCACCCCGATCTGAATCCAGGCAATAAAGCAGCGGAGGAAAAGTTTAAAGATATTGGCGAAGCTTATGAAGTCCTTTCCGATCCAGCCAAGCGATCGCAATACGACCAGTTTAGCCGCTACTGGAATCAAAAAGGTTTTGCCAAGGGCAAACAAACACCAAAAACTAAACAATGGGATAGTCGCACCAACGGCCGTAACGGGAGTACGGATGTAGACCCCGGACAGTTTGCTGATTTTGAAAGTTTTATTAATCAAGTTATCGGTGTTAGCAGTCGTAAAGATAACAACAACGCCAGTAACACCACTAGCGATCCTTTCCGTTCTCCCACAAGTAGAGTTGAGTATACCGTTCCCAAAAGCCCACCACGTCCCACACGTCGCGATATAGAGGCTAGATTGACTCTACCATTAGAAAAAGCTTATCAAGGTGGTAACGAACGCATTCGTTTAGAAGATGGGCGATCGCTAGAAGTGACAATGCCACCAGCTATGGTTACAGGTCAAACTATCCGCTTACGCAACCAAGGGATTGGTGGTGGCGATTTATACTTGAAAATTACTGTTGAACCGCATCCTTTGTTTAAATTGGAAGGTACTAACATTCTTTGTCAAATACCAGTTACGCCCAGTGAAGCTGTTTTAGGCGGACAAGTAGAAGCCCCCACTCTCGACGGCCCAGTAAAAATGACAATCCCCCAAGGAGTGAGGTCTGGCCAAAGATTTCGTCTAGCGAATAAAGGCTATCCCAGTGAAAATAATAAACGTGGCGATCAATTAGTAGAGGTTCAGATAGTTACGCCTAAAAATATTACTAACGAAGAACGGGAACTTTACGAAAAATTACGACAAATTGAAACCTTTAAACCCCGTGCTGACTTACTAGGTTAGGCTATTATCCGAAATCTGCTCCTCTGTATTGATATTGTATGTACATGATTTATATACTTTATTCATGTGGATAATTAACAGTAAATAAATTAATGGAACCACAATCAGCAGAGTCTGCAAATCGTAACCGCGATATTACAATTAATATCCGGGCACACCAAGCCCAACGCGATTTAATTGATAGTGCAGCAGCAGTTCTCGGCAAGAGTCGTTCTGATTTTATGCTAGAGACAGCTTGCCGAGAAGCAGAAATAATTTTACTAGACCGCCGGCTATTCATCTTAGATGAAGAAAAATTTCAGCAGTTTGTGGAACTTCTTGATGCACCACCCTTAGATAATGAGAATCTGCGGAAATTACTGCTGACATCTTCACCGTGGGAGTAATATCAAGTTCGCGTAATTACTTATTATTAAAATTTCTCCGTGTCCCCGTGTCCCCGCGTCCCCGCGTCAGCCCTAACGATAAGTCTTCAGACGAACATGATATAAGGGCGGTAAACAAGCAAAATGAAATTTTGCAGCCACCTCAACCAGTAAAACCAGAACATCAATTATATGAATTGTTGAGTAATTTCTAATACCATGTTTATAGTAAATAATTATCAATTTTAACCAAAAAAGCTTAGTCTGTATTTTTTATATTTTGAAACATTTTTTCTATATCTTGTGATCCATGAAGGATACGCACAATTTCAATGCCCTCCTCAATGGGACGATAAAAAATTAAGTAGCTTTTCACCAGAAAACTCCGCAGAGAAGGAGCTAACTCAGAACGTTCTCTTCCCATTTGTGGAAATTTGGCAAGTTTAGGAAAACTGGCTCTGAGTGTGTCAAATAGCTTATCAGCAGCTTGTAAATTACTTTTCGCAACATAGTTCCAGATATCTTCAATATCTTGCCTTGCTTGAGTCGAAATCCGAAATCGGCTCATAGCGTATCTGGTTCAACTAACTTTTGCCGTCCTCTGGCTTTGATATCTTCAAATAAAGAGCCTAGTGATTCTTCGTCATATTCGGTATAGTCACCGCTATCAAGCTGTTTAATACCAATGCTGATTTCCTGTTTTAATGCTTGCAATTTGACTTTCTTTAACTCCTCCTCAAGATACTGAAGTCGATCTAACATCTGCTGAAACGCGTGCGCCTCATGTATCACAACCTCTGCTTTACCATTAACAGTTAGCACCAGTGGGGAATTTGTTAACTTGATCCGCTCTACATATTCTTTAGCATTACGCTTGAAGTCAGTAAGCGTTTGAATATTTTCGAGATTAATTCTGATATTCATCACATTTAATAAAATGCTTTAATAAACATTATATTAGATGCTAAAGCCATTGTGCTTAGCATAGGGTAGCCACCAGATACGTGCAAAATGGGACACGTTGTAAAGTTTTGTAAAGCTAAGTAGCAAAAACCTTGATTTACCGTTGTTTCAGACTCAACCTCAACTTGACTATTCAAATGAAGACATTCCCTAAAAGGGTCATTTTTGGGCAAGTTTCAGGGACAAAAAGAGGTGAAAGCTTGGTTTTACCGTGCAAAAATTTGATTCGCCTAGCATCATTTTTGGGCAAGTTAGTAAATCAACAAGGGATTTTTTGCAATATTTAAGCCTTGACACGCCACTACCTACTCCCTATTCCCTGCCTACGCAAATAATTTCATAAATCAAGTCAGATTCCTATATAGCCAGGACTTACGCAACTGGCACAGGCGAGCGCTAAATTTGAGTACAAATGTATTGA
>NZ_JCACKM010000064.1:0-38556 GCF_059505385.1 Desmonostoc vinosum | reverse complement strand
AGCGTTAGCGAGCTTGCGAGCGTCACCCGAAGGGGGACAAGGGAGAAATTTTTATAACAAGTGATTAGCCGGACATGATATTACTCATTTAATTACGAATTACGTTAGCGCAGCGGTAGCGAGTCATCGAGCGTCATTACGAATTACGAATTACGAATTATTTAAGAGAGTAATAAAAAATTAGGAGATAGGTATTATGTTGATCGATACCCATCTCCTATATCGTTTTATCAGCAACTATGAATTTATATTTACGGTCTTCTATTATTAATAATATGAAGATTATGATAGTATTTATGTGCTGCCATAGTCATAGCTAAAAATCCCCAAAGAATCATACCAGGCATACCCAGCATTCCACTGCCATTAATTAACTGAACACAGCAACCTATACCAATGGCACGAGCAGCACTAACAAAACTATCAAAACGAGCTTCAGTATACTTGCAGACACTGATGAGTATCAGTATTAATCCATTGAGATAAAAAATAGCTCCAAACCAGCCCAAGGTAAAAAACATATCTAAAATACCACTGTCAATTACAAAGACTTCGATTTGACCAGTTTTCTCATTGACTTTCCAAATATTGCCTAAACCGTTACCTAAAACATTAGAGAGAGCTATACTAAAATTTTTGTCATAATTCCCCGATCTATCCTTAAAGCTAGTATCTTCTTGGAGATTAGAAAAAGTTTCCAAACGCGCTGTTACAACATCAGAAATTGGTTTGATCGCTACTAATGGCACAACACATACTACCATTACCAAAATTATGGTAATTAAACGCATTTGAATACGGGCTTTGACTGAACCCATAATGATAATTACCCCTAGTAACCAACCTCCCCAGTTAGTACGTGTTTGGGCTAGCAAGAATGACAAATAACCTACAACTGAGGCAGGCAAAATTAAAGGCCCAGAACTAGTAAGTAATAATAATAAACCTGCTTGCATGACAGAGCCAAAGGGCCCAACTGAATGCAGCGTACTCCATACGCGCATCCCAAAAGGTTCAGGAGATCCTGAACTAGTGAACATTCTTGATTCTATTAGCCAATATCTATCCCACTCAGGAGCTACCACGAATTGATATATACCATAAGCCCCGGTAATTAAAACACACAAGATGAATACGCGCTGAATATGCTGGCGATATATGGGATAATCTCGCCAGTTCATATATAAGTGAAAAGCGAAAATGATTGGACTGAGCCAGTCTAAAAAGCCCCGTGCTACAGGAACTGGGGCGTTATAAATCAGACCGACCAGAAAACCATAAAACACTCCCAAAAAAGCCAGAATAAAAGGTAAACCCCCTTGGCGATAACCACTAGGAAGGTTACGTAAAAAACTAAACATAGTAACAAATACTACTAAATACGGCGCGATCAACATCTGACGAGTGGGATCCCAGCCGACTCGATAGTCAACTAAGCGAGTTGCTAAGGGCGTGAGAAACCATATCCACCAGGTAAAGCCAATGTAGAGAATGGGATGCCGCAAGTATAAAAACACGGCTACTATCAGAGCTGTCACCGGATAAATCAGGCGCAACATGGCAGTAGCACCAGCAAAATAACAAGTTACCATCAGCAAGACAAAGCTCAAGATTGCCATCCAACCTTGAAGCGATCGCTCTTGGGGAGAAAAGTCTTCTTTTAAAAAACTATTGAAAAGTATCTGTTTAGCAATCATTTAATTTTGGGGACTGGGGACTGGGGATTGGGGATTGGGGATTGGGGATTGGGGATTGGGGACTGGGAATTAAGAGGACGCGGTGACACGGGGAATGTAAATGAAAGTTTCTCCGCGTCACCGTGTCTCCCCTCTCCGTGTCTCCCCTCTTTGCGTCTCACCTCATCGCTACTCCCCACTCCCTAAATTGTTTATATCCCTGCCAACGTCCACGCAAGGATGCTGACCATTTCTTGCTTGCTAGATGGCCTTCGCTGGGTAGAAGTCTCAGCCATTGCAATAAGCCTAAACTATCGCGTGTTCCTACTAAGATTGACCAAATTAAAAATACGATGCGGCGGATAGGTGGCAAATGTTCTAATAATACTAAGGTTTCGTTATGAACTAAGTTGATAAAGGCAATTTCATTAAAGTTATTTCGCTGATCTTCGTCAAAACGTTGTGCGGGAAAGTGATCTACAGCAATCTGAGGATCATAGATGATTTTCCAACCAGTGCGCTTGAGGGTGAGAGTTAATGCCATTTCAAAGTGTACTTGCGCTCCTGTGCCGCGCATCCGCTCGTCAAAGCGCAATTTTCCCAGCGCCTGTTTACGGAAACTCATATTCACTCCCTTAAGCACATCGACTTCGCGGGGTTTTCCTACTCCTAGATGATGGTTGCCAATTATGCGTCCAAACCATTGCACTTGACCAACTATCAGACGGGAGTCGTCTTCTAATTTATTGCTTTGATATATCCAATCACGTCCACCGACGCCACCAATGCAACTATCACTTAGAAAATGAGCGTTAATTTTCTCTAACCAATCTGGGTGGGGTGCAGCGTCATCATCAGTTATTGACACTATATCTTTTGCTGTTGCTGTCAGTCCGGCGTTGAGGGCTGCAACTACCCCTGGTTGCGTAACCTTCACTATATGTAGTGGTAGGTTGTGCGAATTGTATTGAGCAAGAAATTCCCAAGTCTGTGCATCTGTGTCGCGGACAACTACTATCACTTGATCAACTGGTTTAGTTTGCTCTTGCAGTGCCAAAAGGCAACGTGATAGATCCAGAGGACGGCGATAGGTTGGGATAATTACAGTATTCTGCATTCTTGCTTAACTCCTCAAATAAATCTACATAGGTTTGTGCCATAGTTGTCCAGCTGTGTTGTTCTGCTATGGTGCGGGCTGCTTGGCCCATTTTTTCACGCAAAGTGCGATCGCTTGTTAGCAACAATAATGCTTGTGTTAAAGCCTCAGCATCGCTTGAGTCTGGTAAAACTAGCCCTGATTCTGGTGTAACTAAATCGGCTGCACCGGTTGTACTAGCTGTAATCACAGGTAAACCAGAAGCCATTGCCTCAATAATTACTAAGCCAAACGGCTCGTAATGTGACGGAAACACCAGAAAATCTACAGCTTTCATCAGTTCTGGGACATCATACCTTAGTCCTAGAAAATGTACTCGCTTAGTTAATCCGAGTGATTCAGTTAACTTGAGATAGGGACTGCCTTGAGTTACTCCTGCCACTGCTAAATGTAATTGGGGAACTTGCACTAAGGCTCGCAGAACTGTATCCAAGTTTTTGCGAGGGGTTCTGATATCGCCTGCAAACAACGCTAAAGGTACTTTTGCTGGAAGCTGCCATTTTTGGCGATCGCTAATTCCTGGTGAAAACTCTTGTAAATCAACGCCGTTTAAAATTACTCTAATCCTCTCTGGTGGTACGCCAATTTCTACTAAATCCTTGACGACTTTATTAGAAACTGCCACAACCACTTGTGCTTGACGAAAAGCCTTTTTTTCCCAACGAGCATTTAATTTTGTATATAACCACTGATAAAAATCATATATAAGTGTGCGTAACTTAATAGTTTTATCTAACTTGGAGAATTTCAACCAAGAACTATGGACAAAATGCACTGCATTGACATCTCCCGGAGCATTGGTAATCGCTCCATTGACTTTGATGATATCAAGTTCTAGGCGGTGTTTACGCAACCAATTGGTACTTTTAATCGCGAAGATGATATTTCTAATAAACTCTGTAGGCCAACCGTTAACTGAAATTAAAACCCAGTTAACTAGATGACTCTGCTGTAAATCAGAAGCTACATTAGTTGCCAATAATGTTATGTGATGACCGCGGCGAATTGCTTCTTTAGCAACTTCATAGTTGACCCGGCCCTGACCATCACTTTTTTTAATTTGATGGGTGACAATGCAAAGTTTCATGTTGTTTGGGGAATGGGGAATGGGCTTCTCCTGTCGGAGACGCTGCGCGACTGACTTCGCTCAGCTTACAGGGAATTGAAAAATAAATATTTACTAATCGCAAGTAGTTCTTGTAAAAAATCTTGCTTTTATCTTTCCTCTGTATTCTTTGCGCCTGGAGCGGTTTATAATAATTGTTTAGCTAAAAGTCGCGGCATAAAACTTAAAGTTAATGCTGCTATTGTTCGCAAATTAAATTTTTGTCCACTTAGCGATCGCCAAAGATAAGGACGTGCTATTGCTACCTGTTTATTGCGTAGTAATCCAATTCCTAAAGTAGTATTGGCTTCTAAGCATTTCTGTTGAAAGTAAAGCTGAAATTTCTGAAGACGAATGTCTTCCATAAAGACTTGATAACAAAATATTTCGCTTGTGGCCTTGCGAATTTTTGCTTGAACATTGCGACGACCACTAAGCATGGTGTCAGTTTGTTCATGAACGCGATATTGCGTTAGTTTTTCTGGATAATAGTAAGCACTATAACCAGATATACAACAAAGATAGGTTAAGTATAAATCCCACATACCACCAATTTCTAATGGAATGTTATTCCAATTAATTATATGATTGCGAATTATACAAGCAGCAGCTGTGGGGATGCTTTTATCTATTAAACCAATTTTGTAAAAATCTTGATAAACTCCTTGTTTTAGCTTGTCTCGGTTATAAGCGCGTGTAGTTTTGTCAGACTCAATATAATTAATTTTGCTATTTGCATCAATTATATATTGGTCACAAAAAGCAAGAATTAACTCACAATTCTCTTCTAATTGTGGTACAAGCTTAGCTAAAAATTCCTCACACCAAATATCATCATCATGGAGGCTGGCAACGTATTTACCTTGCGCCATACTAAAGGCGTGTATTTGATTAGCAATCATGCCGATATTTTGCGGATGTCGCCAAAATCGGATGCGTGAATCACCGAAAGATTCAACAATTGCTTGGGGATCTTCTAGACTACAATTATCAGAAACAATAATTTCAATGTTTTGGTATGTCTGGTTAATTGCACTTGCGATCGCCTGCTTGAGATACTCTGGTCGATTATAGGTTGGAATAATCACGCTGACCAAAGGTTCGGATAATTTAGCATTAACTGACATAAGCTCAATTTATTAAATACTCAGTTTTTTGTTGCGAGAAAGTTGGGATTTTGCTCCAATTTGATGTCATCTACTCTCTGTTTTTGATAAATCGTTTCCAAAAAACGTAATGCTGTAGGTACAGGAGTGTAATGTTCTAATGCCCAAAGCCTTCCTGCCGTGGCGACACTTTCCAAAATTCCTGGATCATCAGCTATTCTATCTACAGTTGCTTGCACATTATCCAAGTCAATGCCAATATAATGCTGCCAATTTTTAGGCATTACAGGTAAGGCAATACCATACTTTTCAAAATCTAGGTGAAAAGTGGCACATCCTGCTGCTAACGACTCCCAAAATCGCCAGCTATCCCACTGTACAATTGTATTTGATTTTAATTTAAGTCGGGTAAGTAAACGCTTCCCAATACGATTAATTAAATCACCTGGATTTTTAGGCCAAGCAGGTACAAAAAATCCGCCAAAGCAAGCACATGCCGCCGAACTTTTTAGGCGTTTATAATAAGTAGGATAATGCCGCTCACCAGTTCGTAACCATTGTAGATAATGGTAGCCATCTGCAGGACGATTATTGGAACTGTCAATATAATTATCAATTGGCAGAATGTTGCTCATCTGAGGAATGAATTGACTACAACTGATATTTCTTACAGGATGTCCAGACTTCCAATGTCGAAAATTTACCAGTAACTGTTGATTTTTATCGGTAAAACTTGGTACATCTTTCAATTCTCGAAGTATGCGATTAGTTAGTCCAAAAGCCCAAGGATGAAAGTTTTGAGCATAATTTAATTTTCTATTGTAATGATTTCTCAAGATAAAATCAAACTGCTTAAACTCTGGCTTTAGAGAATAAGTTTTATCATCATCTTCACCATCTAAATATACAGTTATATATCGGCGTTGAGAATTAAATAAATCTTCAGGTAGAGGTTGTTTCAAATGATACCAAGTATTACTAAAAACTACAATTGAGCAGTCATGCGGCGTAATTTCTGGATGGTGGCGAAAGAGATACTCTGCTTTTTCGTCTGGCTGCTGCCAGTAGTTTACATTTGAATAAAATGGTATTCCTAATTCAAGAAAACCTTCAGCTAAACAAATTAATAAATGCTGAAATTTTTCCCCTTCTGCTACGTCTTTTCTAGGGTCACAATAAAAATAGATTTGTCCGGCAAAATTAACTGAGCTATTAAGAATCATAGTATTAATTTTAATTAGACCTGTCTGCAAAATAGAGGTATTTAGATGAGGACTAAGGGCTAGAAAAGAAGGATTTTCGCGCCCTTGTTGTAGACTATTTGATTGTGAGGGTCTATCTCGAAAATAGATCGCAGGAAAAATCAAAATTTTTATAGAGTTCGAGATTGAAAATCAGCTATAGTTTTGGTGTAAATTCTTTCCAATCGCTGCACGTGAACATCAAGAGAAAACTCTTGCTGAAACCAAGTTTGACCTTGTTCACCTAATAGTCGAGTTTTTTGATAGTTTGTTGCCAAGTTATTAATAGCCTCAGCTAGTTGTTGAATATTATTAGGTGATACGAGAATACCTGTTTGACCATCTTGTACATGTTCAGGAATCCCACCAACGGCGCTAGCAATTATAGGCCGATAACGAGCATAAGCTTCCAGGGTGATAAGTCCAGCAGGTTCTGGCCAGAGGCTAGGAAATATTACAGCTAGGCATTGTTGATAGAGTGTTTCTAATTTGTCGCTATTACACCAACCATGCCAAGTGATGCTTTTGCTTAATCCCATCTCATTAGCTAATTTTTCCATACTAGGTTTACCCCAACCATCACCAGCGATGTCGAGATGAATTTGTCGGTCGCTTTTTGCTAAAGCTTTAATCAGCCATTCAATCCCTTTATAAGGAACAATCCTACCAGCAAATAAAATTCGTTGATTTTGATGTGTTTCCTTATCTAATGGTTGAGGAATGCTTTTTGGTAATTGAACACCACAGTGCAGTGTTACCACTTTCTTGGGTGATAAACCACTGCTGATGATTTGTCCTCGCACATAATCACTATTAGCAATTACAGAAATATTCAGTTTTTTAAGTATTGCTAGTGGATGGTAAGCATTACCCCAATCTTTAATAATATTTTGCGGTCTGCGGCTACCACAGTTATCCACTAAATGTCCCCAAGCACATCCTAGAGGGTTCATGGTGCGATCGCAAACTGTAGCGCGATTTTCTAAGTATTTAGTACCACTAGGGCAGTAAGTAGAGTGATTATGTAGAGTAAATACTGCTGGGCATTCTTGCCGCAATTCTGCTAACAGATTTTGATCATGGATATGTAGCAATTTAAACTGTCGCTGATCCAAATTGTGTAGAGAAGTAATAGTGCGATCGCTGACTCCCGAAATTTGTGAACTTACCAAAGAAGCGACATAAGTTTCAATACCACCACCGCCCCGAATATCAGCTTGGGAGCAGTGATAAATCATTTTTTTATCAACTACTGTATAACTCATATTTAGCAATTTTTGACTTAATCTATAAAAATCGAAAGCTGATGGTATTTTATACCCCTGCCTTTAACCAAAACTTATGTCTGACATCATTTACATAATGCCTTAAAGCAATTTTTTGACTTGCAAATTTATCTGGATAAATAAATTGATCTTCTACATTCAGAACGTATTTTTGCAAGCAAAGAGGTACACCATGGTTGTAGTGAATTGTCAAGTGAACAATTGTTTGTTCTGTAAAATATATAGGTAGTTCTTGCAGATTTCCCAATCGCTCAATGGCAAAACTCCAATCTAATTCGTGCTTAAATAATATAAACCCGCCGTTAACCGGATTTGCGCGTTCCCAATCTTCGTAAACAATTCGATTATCTAATGAGCAAGCACAATCAGGTAAATAGCGAGTATATTTATCTTCGGAATTAGCTAAATTAATTAAGTCAGTTCCACCTGGAAAAAATAAAATATCTGAGTCTGTATAGATGGTTGCACCATTTACAGGAATTGACATTAATGCAGATAACTTTTTGCCCATAGGATGTAATTGGGCATAATCAGAAACACATTGAGGTATATCTGTTCTTAAGAACTTTTCTAAGGGTATAATCTCAACACAAGGATGAATACGCTGGAGCAAATTACAGCTAGATTTAGTATAGCTGCCATCAGAAATTACAGTGAATGTGTTTGGAATACCAACATGACGGATGAATGAGCGAATATTTGCTACTTGTTCTGGCAGATCGCGCTCACATGATAAGGCATAGACACTGAGCGGTATTTGTCGAGTTTGTTTGATGGGAATACTGACGAGTTGCCCTAGTGCTTTTTTGTATAAGTGGCGATTAAATTGTCCTTGAATTCTAGCAGAATGATAGCCGATATTTACCATTAATTTATCCTTATATAGGAATCTGATTTGATTGATGAAATTATTTGTGTAGGCAAGGATTTGATAGTTTAGCCTACTTGACCAAGTTCATTTTGCATTTGATGATATTTCCAAAGCTCACCTTGCTGGTTCAGCAATTCCTGATAGCTTCCTTGCTCTACAATACGCCCTTGTTTTAGTACAACTACCTTGTCAGCTCTGACAATTGTGGATAGGCGATGAGCGATCGCAATTACTGTTCGTCCTACAGATAGCTTTTCTAAAGACTCTTGAATCAATCTTTCTGTAATAGAATCTAGCGCACTTGTGGCTTCGTCCAAAATGAGGATTTCTGGGTTACGTAGTAAAGCACGAGCGATCGCAATCCGCTGGCGCTGTCCTCCAGATAACCTCACGCCTCGATCTCCTAGTTTTGTGTTAAAGCCTTCTGGCATATCTTCAATAAATTCTAGTGCATTTGCTAGTCGAGCTGCTTCTCGAATTTCTGCTTCTTTGGCTTGGGGTATACCATAAGCAATGTTATTCCAAACAGAAGTGTTGAAAATAAATGTGTCTTGACTGACAACAGCGATTTTACGGCGTAACGAATTGATTTCAAATTGTCGCGCATCAACTCCATCAATTAATACATGACCTGCTGTAGGATCGTAAAATCGCGGAATTAGATCAATCAATGTACTTTTGCCGGCACCAGTCGCCCCGATTAAAGCTGTTGTTTTGCCTTTTTGAATGCTCAGGGTGATATTGTTGAGAACTAAATTGTTGCGATCATAGCCAAAATCTACAGATACCAGATCAATTGAATGCTTTAAGCCTGTAAATTTCAGTTGACCATTTTGCAAGTAATTTTTATTATCAGTTCTCACCAAATCTTTAATATTATCGGTTGCTCCTTGTAGTGTACTTAAGTGCGCTCTAGTTCCATTGATATCTTGAACGATGGGGACAACTCGAAACATCACAAAGAAAAATGTTAATAAAGAAGCAACTTGTAGTGTCCCATTCACAACGAAAATAGTAAATGCAAAGATAATCAATCCCACTAGAATAGTACTAGCGATCGCTTCAGCTAAAGGTCTGACAAGTGCCCAAATTAATACAACTTTGGTTGAAGTTGTGACTACTTTATCACTAGCGCTATAAAAACGCTGCCGCTCAAAATCTTGGGTAGCAAATGACTGGACTGTGCGAATTCCATTGATAAACTCTATTGCCGTTGAGGTAAAGTTACCATTAGCAATTGAAGTGCTAAAGCTCGTTTCTCTAGCTCGTTTATTTAGCGTTGATAATCCTACACCCACGAGTGTAAATAATAAGAAAGAAATGACTGAAAGTTGCCATGATAGCAAAAACATGGAAATAAAATAGACAGTAGCGGTCATGATTCTAGTTATTAAAAATGCTGAACCGCTAAACCACTGTTTTATTCTTTCAATTTCCGTTGTAATAGTATTAATCAACTCACCAGAACGAGTTTTAGCAAAGTAGCCAATGGGTAATTGCTGCAATTGTTCAAAAATTTGCTTCCGCAGGCGATCGGCTAAATTTAGTTGAACTATTTCTGTATATACATGCGACAAGTAATTAAAGCCAGCTCGCATCCAAGTACTTAATAAAATTAGTATCGATATTCGATATAGTCTATTGATCGCTGATGTATTAGCCGCCAAAATCCATGTGTCAAACCAATCAACTCCTATCTGAATTGGCTTAGCATCAGGAGTAGTTAAACTTTGCAAAAATGAAAGTAAAAATCCAATGCTAAAGCCTTCAAAAGTAGCTGCTAAAAAGGAAAAAACTAAAGCCAGAATAGCAACTTTACGAAAATACTTGAACTCTCGCAAAAAAAAATAGTTATCTTGCCAAAAGCGAGTATTTTTCAGTAAATTGTAGATTGTTTGGGAGAATTGGAAATACATGAATATTTTTCAACAAAACTTAAGCAGAGTAAGCAATATAGTGTATCTAAATGGTTAGCGGAGGTTAGATCCCAAACTTTTTCAAAAAGTCGGGGATCTAGCAACTCGTCAAAATTAATAACCAAAGAATTCGTAATTTCTGGTTTCAAGCCCTTCTGTTACAGAGGACTAGTTATTTAGCTACAATGCTCGACTATCTAAATGCAATAGCTGAGACTGTGTTTCTAGCTCCCATGAAGCCTTAATTTCTGGTAGCTTGTTGAGTTGTTTTTGTGAACTCAGTTTTACAGCATCTGCTAAAGTCCAATAACGAGATCCGAACAAACTCATTTCACCCCGCAGCACATTCAATAACTGGGGTAGATTGTCTAGACCATATTTATGCATCCAATCTTTTAAAGAGAGGATTTTGTTGCTTGTAGTCGGGCAAAACTTGATTGCTCGAAAAAATTTACCTCTTTCTCCGATATGCCACTCACGGCTAAAAAGTGAACCTGGTGAATAAATCCGCATCAATGCAAGTAATACCAACATTACAGGACTAACTAATAGCAACAAAACTAAAGCCGCAATCCAATCAACCATTCGCTGTAACAATCTCAAGGGTTGAGTATTTCGGTTTGATAGTTTTTTTCCAGAGGGTAAACGCAAAAATATTGGTTTATTAGCTTGTTCACATGCATCTGCCCAAAACCGTAGCAAAGCCTCGCCTAGTTCTGGGTCTATGCTGACTAAATTGACTGGAGAATGTTTTAAACACTCTACTAGCGACTGTTCGCTATCTAATGAAGGTAGATATGGCTGTTTTACTTGTCCAGGGGGTTTTACCAACAACTGACCCCTCCGCCACTGGAGTGTGGAGTTTGGAGAGCGGTGATTTTGATGTTGCTGGGTAAAATTATAAAAATTCTCTAGAGTGGAGATTACTGAGGTCGTCATATGTCTTGGGATTCGTGCAGTAGTGAATTGCTGTATTATCAAAGACTATTGATGTCAAAAACTCAAATTTGAATCTTGTTTTGTTACAACAAGCTTTGGATAATCGCGTGCAAAAGTATGCTCTTTTTACTGGCTTCAGAGCAAGTAAACTAATCAGCTCCGTGTTTTATACTTTTATTAACTAAAGGAGCTAAGAGTGTGGCTGCGCTACCGCAGTTTCGTTGGTGTGAAGATGGGTAAACCAGCGAGAAGCAAAGTAGATAAGTAGCAACAAACGTCCTTGGCAGGCAAACTAGAAAATTTGGAATTTCATTTGGTAGCTTATAGATTGTGGCAAAGTGAAGAGAAACCTCACCTAACTACTTAGTACCTACGTTTAATTGTGCTTATCTGTTGATTGTTTCGATAAATTTAATAAAACAAATTCACTTCACTTTTGTCTTATAGCTTTTTGTCAGGGGCTTTAATCTCTAGAATATAAGACTCTGTGGAAATCACTATCTACTCAAATAGATTCTTTATTTATTCTTTAAGTAGACATTAATGTTTGCCGTAAATTATAAAGCTATGATGAATTTACTTAATTTTTACTGATGCTAAAAAGTTAAATTCTAGGGATTAAATAATTCGTAATTCGTAATGACGCGACGCTCCTGCGTCGCTAACGCTTCGCTATCAAGGACTCGCTCTAAGCGAAGCTATGCCGCAGGCTTTACGCTGCGCTAACGTAATTCGTAATTCGTAATTAAATCTGCTCAAAAACGTATTTGCGATCGCACCCGAAAAAATGCGATCGCAAATAATATACATCCTCAAAAGTTAGAAGTGAAAAATATTGCTATTTTTCTACAGCTTGTTGCAGAGCTAATCGTTGCTGTTTGATATAAGGGACGTATGTACTATTAGAGTTTGATACCCCATTCGCTACAACACCAATCAGGTTTAACTTGCTCAACATGCCTGTAGCTTGAGCTAGCTGGGTTCGCGTTACAGTGCCAATGCTTGCTACCATGACCACGCTACGACAAGATGATGCTGCGATCATCGCATCCACCAAACCGAGAACTGGAGGGGCATCAATGAGTACCAAATCATAGTTCTCTTCAAATGCTGCCATCAATTGCATCATCCGAGGGGAACTCAACAGATGAGCCGGGTCAGTAGGTATGGGCCCAGCGGTCAAAATATCGATGTAGGCTGAACCTGAATAGGGAATACTAATTTGACTGGGCAAGGCAACATCACTAGCTAGTAAACTTGAAAGTCCTTGTTCGTTGGGAAGATTGAGTTGATCGTGCAGACTAGGAGCGCGGAGATTAGCATCAATTAGTAGTACCCGTTTGTGTAAACGAGCCGCACTCATTGCCAAACCCAATGCCAAAGCTGACTTACCTTCATCGGGTAAAGCCGAGGTAATCATCACAGACTTTAAGCTAGCAACAGTATTAAATAGTTCAATATTTTTGTAAATCAGATCCAGAGATTCCCAACGCGGAGGAGATTGCAATACCTGAATTGTCCAAGGAGCTAGCACTTCTGGTTTACCAAAAGGCAACTTAATAATTGATTCTCTGGGTTTAGCAGGGGGTAACTTGGGAGTTGTACCCAACAACGGCAGAGCAGACTGTTTTTCTAACTCAGCAGTCGTATGAACAGCATCATCAGATGCTTCGCGGACAAAGGCGGCAATCCCTCCTAACATTAACCCCACCACAGCACCTAACAAGAGATTTTGCTGGAGATTGGGCCCCAAGAGTTGGCCTTTCTGGGGATCTTCTACAACTTCCCAATTGAATCCACCCTTGGCGAGTTCTTGACGCAATTGCTGCTCTGCCCTTAACAGCTGCTCCAACCGTTCACGGCTGAATTGTAGTTGTGGTTGGATACGATTGTAGTAAGCCAAAAGAGGCGGAAAGCGTTTGATTTCAAAGCGCAGATCATTCTCTTTCTTGGCCAAAGTTTGATCGCGGGCAGTCAAAGCCACTATCGTTGTTTGTGTCTCTACCAACTGACCAGCGAGATTGAGGTCGATTTCACCGAGTTGCCCTTGTTCGAGGAGAGTTTCTCTAGCACTGACATTACCAGGAGACTTACCACCTAAAGTCCTGCCTACTTCCTGTTGCAGTAATTCCTTCTGACTTTGGAGTTGTTCTTTGAGCTTTTGCACACTCGGAGTTTCATCCGTAAAGCGCAAGCGTTCCTGTGCTAGGGCCAGTTCGGTTTTTTGGATTTCGTTGAGCAAGCCTTGGTATCGGGTAGATTGACTCAGCCGGGAAGAAACTAGAGCATTTTGTGGGGAACGGTTAAGTTGTTCTTCTAGAGATTTTTGTCGTGCTAAAGCCTCTCCATATTGGGCGCGAGTTGTTTGTCGCTCTTGCTGAACATTGTTTAAGGCTACCTCAAGCGCTTTAGCTTGTGATTCTGGGTCGATTAAATTTTGGTTGCGGCGGAACCGTTGTAAGTTGACCTCAGCCGCGTTTACTTCATCACTAGCTTTGTTTAATTGTTCTCTAATAATTTGCAAACCTTTTTGTAAACGCGAGCTTTGCTGTTGTTTGTTATATTCCACATAAACTTGCCGAATTGCAGTGAGAACTTTTTGTGTCTTCTCTGGATCTAGGTCAGTATATTCAACTTGAAAGATTTTAGTAGCGACATTATCTTCTTTACTTCTAATTTGAGCTAAGACTAAAGAGTTTTTTATATCAGCTACGGTTATGTCTGGATAGGTAGGCTTAAGTTTATCAACTGCTTTCTTGATCAGTCCAGAACTTTGCATCAAGTTTAGCTGAGTTGCAGTATCTATAACAACATTTGAGTCTGTAAACTGATTTTCTACGCCAGTCCCTTCTGTTTTACCTTGATAGTTAGGTTCTACTAACAATTGCATCGAACTTTTGTATGTGGGCTTTGTCCTCGATGTCACCACACCAGCGATAGTAATAGAACTAAGAAATACTAGTAAAAACCAAGGAAATCTGCGGACAAATACTGTAAAAAATTGTCCATAACCTGGCTCTGTTTCAGACAATGTAGTTATATGAGAATTTAGACTAGTTTGAACCACGTTTATTATCCTTCACTTCAGCTAATAAATTAAATCAAATGAATGATTGATGCATCATCCATGTTTGGTCAATAATTTGCTCAACTTTACTAAAAAAAGCATTTTCTGAAAAATTTTTCACTGCATGATTACGAATTTTCTCGTAATCCCAAGTGATTTCGCCGGCTTCTAGTAACGCAGTTTGTAGAGATTCGGGTGTTTGTCTTTTAAAAAAGACTCCTGTTTTTCCTGGTATTTGAGTATCTAATACTCCACCAGCTCCATAAGCAATAACTGGTGTTCCACTAGCATTAGCCTCTACTGGAACTAAACCATAGTCTTCTAAGGCTGCAACAATAATAGACTTGGCTTTGGCAAACAAGTCTTTACGCGTTCTGTCGCTAACATGTCCGAGGAACTCGATGTTATTTAATGCTTTGGATTTTAACCGTTCTTGCTCTGGGCCATCACCTGATATTAATAACCGCCATCCCAGCCAATTAAAAGCTTCAACTATTATATCAAGGCGCTTATAACTGATCATGCGAGCAGAAGCTAAATAGTATTCATCTTTGATATCTGAAAAAATAAAGTTATTTGTATTAATTGGATAGTTAACAATGATCGCCTGTTTGCCATAAATATTTTCAATCCGGCGAGCAACAACGCTGGAATTGGCGATATATAGGTCAGGCTCTTGGGCGTAAGTGAGGTCTATATTTCTCATCACCTGAAAAACTTTTTCGATCAGCGGTGCAAAGTAGCGATAGTCTCCGTATTCGCGTAAATAAGTTGTTGTATCCCACAAGAAGCGGGTAACGTTATGACAAAAGCAGATGTGGTAGGCATTTGGGCGTTTTTGTACTGCCTTAGCAAAGCTCGTGCTACTGCTGATAATCAGATCATAGTCTTGGAGATTCAAGGCACGAAAAGCGGGAAAGTATAGGGGAGCGATTAATCTAAAGTATTTAGCAGCGCCAGGAATTTTTTGTAGGAAGGTCGTTTTGACTAAGCGATCGCCTAGATCTATAGTTTTTTGTGGATCGTATAAAGATGTGAAAACATCTGCCTCTGGATAGCGCTGACAAAGTAGTTCAAATACGCGCTCCGCCCCTCCGCGCTGGGTTAAGTAATCATGAACTAGAGCAATTTTCATAAGTTTTACCTATGAGTTTTGATAAAGTTAGTTGACGGCACAACTATATGGGTATGATGTTTCACACAGAGGCGCAGAGACGCGGAGGAGATGAACAGAAATAGGGGAAAAATTTCAAATTTATCCCCCTCTTTTTACTCTCTGCGCCTCCGCGCCTCTGCGTGAGTAAAAAATACTTACTCATTTAAAGCCAGCTATCCAACTGCTGCTAAGACTTTCTCAGAGGCGAAGTAAGCGTTTTGCTCAGCTCGTAATTGGTCGCAGAGTCTACCTTCAGGTAACTCTACATCGTCGTAAGTTAGAACTTGGTCTTGGGAAATATCTCGTTTGAGACGACATCCTTCGGCTAAACCGATTGGTAGAAGTTTTTGCTCTTGGACGATGAGGGAGTTTTCACACTGTCCGTAGGTCATGTAGTAGCCGATGCCATCTAGGGTTTCTCCGGCTTTCAGGTCGATTTTGGCGGTGGTGATGACATCGACGATGGGGCCTGCGATTGGAGACATCACAGCATCTTGGAACAAGACAGCACGCGCTACAGAGAGTGGTACTTCAAAATGACACAGGTGATAGGGGGTGTAGAAGCTGTATAGGGGGCCCTCACCTAATTTGTACAAGTTGAGGTAGTGGCGTTGTTTGGGGTCATCGTGAGTGGCGAAGACATATATACCAGGGCCGGGTTTGGCTCCGACTACATAATCTACGATGCCGCCGAGTTGCTTGAGTTGCTCAACATCGTACATGTGTGTTAGGTCGTCGATATGGCCGGTAAAGCCGTATCCCAACATGCCCCGTCTAGCGACTTTCATCCCTGTGGCATTAGCAACGATCGCCTGCTCGAAGGAGATTTTTGTGCCATCGGCAAAGCTTGTCACCATATGGGCTTTCTGACCCCAACGCTTGGCAAATGCTTCTTGAGTCGTGGGATTACGATAGGGGTCTTGAAGTCCTTTAATGTTACCGCACAATAGCGGAATTAGACCAATACTTTTGACAAAACGGTAAAGATTCATTTGCACGCCTGGCTGATCGCCATCACAGGCGCTGAGGATGACGCCTGCTTTGTCGGCATATACTTTCAGGATGGAGCCGATAGTACCATCGAGTTCGGCATTCATCATAATTACATGTTTGCGATGGGCGATCGCTTCCATAATAATCTGAGCGCCAAATTCGACTGCGCCAGTAACTTCGATGAGTGCGTCGATTCCTTCAGCACGACAGAGTAATTTAGCATCATCTGTAACTGCATATTTGCCTGCGGCGATCGCATCTTCTAATTCGCTAACACTATCAATAACTTGAATATCCTCGATACCTGCTTCTATATAGGCTTGTTTAGCTGCATCAACTTGACGGTTAGAGATGGCAACCAACTCCATACCTGGGACAGAGTTGACAATTTGATTGGCAATGCCTTTACCCATAAAGCCAGCACCAATCATCCCGACTTTAATGGGATTACCTGCTGCGGCACGATTTTGGAGGGCGCGATCGATAATTATCATTGGCTAAGTTCCTTAGTTTTTAAATGGGGAGTAGGGAGTAGGGAGTAGGGAATGGGGAATGGGCTTCTCCTGTCGGAGACGCTCCGCGTAGCTTGCTTCCCGTAGGGTACGACTTCGCTCAGCCCACGGGGGATTGGGAATTGTCATTTGTCATTGATTATTCTCCGCGTCCCCGCGTCTCCCTCATCTCCCTCATCTGTTCCACTGCATGACGGTATGCTTGGGCAAACTTTTCTCTGGTATGGTTGGCTCTGGCATATTCCCAAGCCTTGCGAGACATAAGTTTTAGTTCTTCTATAGGTAAGTTGGCAATTCTATGAACTGTTGCTTTAATTTCTGCAATTGAACAGTTATTAAGAATTACGCCAAAATCGTGAACGTCTACACCAGATTCATAACTTAAAATCGGCACCAATCCAGCTTGCAAGCAAGTGATAACTGCTCCTGCTTGTCCCTCAGAAACTGAAGGATAAACAAGTCCTAAACAGTTGTTTGTAATCTTGATAAACTCAGGACTACTAACATCAATCCAACCATGAGTATGAATATTAGGTGTTTCGTAAAGCTCTTGATAAAAAGCTTTCTCAAATTCTTTGTCGTTGCTGATTGGCCCACAAACAGTTAAATGATATTCCGGCATTTGTGCAAATGCATCTAAAACTAAATCTAATCCTTTGAGAACTAGCGCACTACCACCAAACCAAAGAAAATTTTTTCTTACCGCTGCTAAATCTTTCTCTTCGGGCCAGGGATAAACAACTGGCGAAGAAATTGGGATGCGATACATTGGTTTATTGGCATATTTAAATGTATTAACCGTAAAATCGTTGCCCAATACAGTAGCGCAATCAGCATATTCAATCCCCAAATTAGGAGTTTCAAATCGCTGTGGACGTAGGGTAACACCTTTGCGCTGTTGTAGTTCTAGCAGTCGGTTACATTCAGCTGCATTGCGAAATATCATATTAGCAATGTCAACGTGAAAAATTTTTATGCAATCTTGATTGAGTTTTGGTGCAAGCGCTTCCAAGCGATGACGAATATCAACAAAGAATGCATAGTTTTTTTGAGGAACGAATTTGTCATTGTGGAACTGGATGACATCAACGTTATAACCTAAGTCTAAAAAAGTTTGCGCTATTTGCCATACTTCCCAATACCATGTGTGGTCATTAGGCATTGGTTGACCAGGTTTTAACAAAAATGGCTCAATTCGATAAGACATAAGTACGTTTCCTTGAGCAGGCTGATTTGGCTTGAGAGAAACAACCTGCAAATTTTTGACGTAATCGATACGAGCTTTGACTTTTCTGGATAAGAAAGAGAGAGAATTAGGGATGCGCGATAGGATGTTAGGCACGAGATAGGATGTTATGTAAGAGATAGAATGTTAGATGGTATTTGCTCCCTTTTTCAATGTACTTAAAATCAAAATCAAGAATTAGCACTACCAACCGTCATCATTCTCAACAAAGGCCAATTTAAATCTTTTTCCGAAATCACTGTTACATCCAAAGGCCATTGAATGTTAAAAAATGGGTCATCATAGCGTAAACCCCGCTCATATCCTGGTGTATAAAACTCACCCACCTGATAAACAACCTCAGTCTCATCTGTGAGTGCTTGATAACCATGAGCAAACATTTCTGGCACATATAAAGCGCGGCGATTTTCTGCGGTTAGTTCTACACCAATGTGTGATAGAAAGGTGGAAGACTCAGGACGCATATCAATGATTACGTCGTAAATAGCACCCTTTGTACAACAAATTAATTTTGTTTCTGTTGCTGGGGAAATTTGATAATGCATTCCCCGCAAGGTACCTTTTTTATAGTTGAAAGACAGGTTACATTGTGCAACCGTTGGCTTTAACCCATGTGCTGCAAAATCTTGAGCGCAAAAAGTTCTAGCAAAAAAACCACGGTGATCTGGCTTTTGTTCTAAGTCAATAATAAATGCGTCTTTGAGTTCGGTTTGAGTGAAAATCATGATTAAGGGAATGGGGGAAGATGTATTTTCATGCTATTGGTGTGTGATTTATTACACGAGAGTCTAGATTGTAAATATCTAACGCAGAAAATACTTGTAAATTGTTCAGTATTGCTGTCAACAAAACCGGATTAATACCAATTCAATCCTAAAAATTTAGGACTTACGTATACTCCACAAATTCTTGGCGTTATTCTCTGCGAGACGCTGCGCCAAGGCTGACAAAAGTCCTACCTCTAGTTTCCTCCTCTGCGACTCTGCGACTCTGCGTGAGTAAAAATTACACTACATTAGATGGGGAACGTGACTCTGCTTTGGGATATGTATCATCCCAATATTGAGTGCAAAGGTCTGGACGTTCAGGGGGATTTGCAGTGTAGCAAAAGAATAGTGTTGCTCGGTCTTCTATGCGGTTTGTGCCGTGATGGAAGGTATTTTTGGTATCTACTAAAATGACTGTACCTGCTGGGCCTGGACAGGATTTCCAAGCTGATCTAGGGATAATTTTTTCTACTTCTTCATCTTTGATTCCGAGATAGTCAGATAACCAAAGTTTGTAGAAAAGTCGCCAATAATTTAAACCAAACAAGGGTGTTAAAGAGCGGGAAATGTATTCAAAAGGCCCATGTTTTTTTTCTACATTATGTAAGCAAATGAAGATTTTAATAATCCGACGGTCTTCTGCATCACTATGCCAAAGCATCGTGTCAAACTGTGCATCACTGGGGAAATCTTTACGTAAATGTACACCATGAAACTTAATGGGAAGTCCAATATAATTTTCGATGATGTTGAGTAGTCTTTGCTCCTGTCCCCAGGTAGAGAATTCTGATAAACCTGTAACTGTGTAAATTTGTGGCAACCTTTTTTTGAGATGTGTGTTATTTGGTGATTCCATCTGGGACAATTGATGGTAGGCTGTTTTGAGGAGTTCTGAGGTAGAGTCAAATCCTAAATCTGCAAGTGTGGTAACGCAAGCACCATCTCGTTTAAGAGCATTGAGAATTTGGCGATCGCTCTTTGATAATCCAGGTAAATTTTTCGCATGTTGCCAACGTGCTAATTTGCAAAGTAATTCAGAATACAGTGAAAATGTTTTGTCTTTAATTGCTTTTAACATAGCCCGATTACCTATCCTAGCCTACCCTATTTGATAATTGATTTATTGAGCGATCGCCTATTATTGGCTTGCATTTCTTGAGGAGATGTTTCATTGGCTTCGACAAGTTTTAACTCTTTCAAAGCCATGACATCAAAAATTGACAAACTAACTAAAGCTATAAACGGAATTACTGTCTTGATAGCAGATACAGGCCATCTTCTTAAAGCGCCTAAAAAAACTCTCAAGCTAACTTCTTGAGAATTCTGTAAAAGCATCCGCCGACAAAATTGCTTAGAATAACCAGTTTCTTGCAATTTCAAAATTACTTCTGGGATATGTTTGTATTGCATTAACAGTGCAGATTTTGGTTCTTTCTGCCAATAGCTCACACCAACAATACATTCCAAATAAGTATCTTTTGTGACGATGATACGTCCATTGGCGGCACAATAGCCAGCTAAATACGCTAAAAATATCCAGTTATTTATAGCATCCGGCCAAATTTGGAGAGCATTTTTTACTAAGTCAGTGCGATATACTGTAGCAGTCAAAAAGATGACTGCGCCTACACTTTTTGAGAAACAATATTCAAATATCTTTTTGCTATCACCTTCTCCGTCTTCGCTATCAGCATCAAACCAGCGATTATCAGTGATTTTTGGGGGATGTACTGGTTCGCCAGTAATTTTATTTCGTCCAGAAAAATTGAGAAATAATAAAGATAAATCCTCATGTTGCTTAACTTTGTCAATGACATAAGCAATGGCTCGATCTTGAATTGGATCATCGTCACCAATTGTCCAAACATATTTTGTTGTAGCCGAATTTAGGCAATAAGTAATATTTTTCAGCACTCCTAAATTTTGAGAATTTTTATTTGAGCGAAATGTAATGTTACTAAGTACTTGTTGCCACTTAGTAATTATCTCTTGAGTGTTATCAGTTGAGCAATTATCAGAAACTAAAATTTCACACTCATGTTCAAACCCTTTAATAGCTTGAGCAAGCCAAGCTAATTGTTGATCAAGTAAGTTAGCCCGATTGTAAGTAGGGATTGCAATTGTCAGTAGCTTATTCATGACAGAAGAAAAAGTATTAAGCTGTTAATGCGTTTTCATTACTTAGTAAGTGATAACCCAAAAGCAATCCTGTTTTTTAAGTAATTGATGAAATAACAACAAAGTAATTGTAAAAATTGATAATTACGATGTTATTAACTGATGATTGCGTACAGTGACCGAATAAATTTTTACTTCAGGGATTGGAACTACAAACTGCCCATTCCATTCACTAATAAATGCTATTTGTTCCATAATTTCATCTTGAAGATTCCAGGGTAAAATTAATACATAATCCGGTTTAGTTTCGCGGATTTTATCTGGATGAAAAATAGGGATATGAGTTCCAGGTAAAAACAAACCTTGTTTGTAGGGATTACGGTCTACTGTGTAATCGATAAAATCTTTACCAATACCACAATAATTTAGCAGTGTGTTACCTTTTGCTGGCGCACCATAACCAACGATAGATTTACCTTGTACTTTAGCTGCCAGCACAAAATTTAGTAACTTTTGTTTTGTTTGTCTAACTTTTTCTCCAAATACACAATAAGTTTCTATTTGATGTAAACCAGCAGCAATTTCTTTGGCTTTAATCTGGCTAACTCGTTCGCTAATTACAGGATAATCAGCATGTTCATGTTTTCCATAAATTCTCAAAGAACCGCCATGAGTAGGTAGTTCTTCGACATCAAAAACTACTAAATTGTGAGCTAAAAAGATTTTTTCGACAGCTAGAAATGAAAAATAAGAAAAATGTTCATGATAAATAGTATCAAACTGATTTTGTTGAATGAGTTGCAAAATATGAGGAAATTCCATGGTTAAGATGCCATCTTGCTTCAAGACAATTTTCATCCCAGCAACAAAATTATTCAAATCTGGTACGTGAGCTAAAACATTATTACCTATTAAAAGGTCAGCTTGTTTTCCTTGTGTAAATAGTTCTTGTGCTGTTTGAATACCAAAAAACTTGTTTATACTAGGAATACCTTTTGCTTGGGCTATCTTGGCTATGTTAGCTGCTGGTTCTATTCCTAAAACGGGGATTCCTTTCTCTAAAAAATATTGCAACAGATAGCCATCATTACTGGCGATTTCGATCACTTGACTGTTGTGATTAAAGCCAAATTTTTCTACCATCATATCGGTGTAAGCTTTGGCATGTTTAAGCCAAGTTTCCGAGTAGGAAGAAAAGTAAGCATAGTCGCTAAAAATTTGGTCGGGAGTTTCAAATTGTTCTAATTGAACTAAAAGCGAATCTTCAGAGATATACACATGGAGAGGGTAAAATTTCTCGGCATTCTTTAACTGTTCAGTAGTAAGATAAGCATTGGCTAAAGGTGACATTCCTAAATCAACAAATGTGTGGTGCAGGGGTTGACCACTAAAACGACATTGTGCGATCGCCATAGACTTACGTGTTATTACTTGAAAATGGTTTGCTATATGAAATAAGTCCGAACCAAAGATAATTGATTCGGAAGCTTGCATTTGTTTACTAGTGCTTTGTAATTCTGGTTACTTCTTATTCCAGAAAAAATCCTGATCAATTTGTTCGGTACGAATCAGATACTCTAACTGTTTTAAGCGTGTAAATCCTCTAAACAAGAAAGTATCTTCAGCCATATCTATTTGACTGAATAAATTCAACAACTGCTGGGCACCGCGTTGGGCATTCCACTCACACTTAAATCCAGGGAGTGTTGTATTGATTTTCTCGAAAGAAACTCGATAGCTGCGATTGTCTGCACCGTTATCGCCAAAGGACAATTTACAATCTGGGAAGATATCAGCAATAATTTCAGCAATTTCTTTAACGCGATAGTTATTTGCTGTATCTCCAACATTAAATACTTGATTGTGTACAATGTCTCGTGGTGCTTCGAGAGCGCAAACTATTGCTTTGCAGATATCTAATGCGTGGACTAATGGACGCCAGGGTGTGCCATCGCTAGTCATTTTGATTTCTTTGGTAGTCCACGCCAAGCCTGCCAAGTTGTTTAAAACAATATCAAAGCGCATCCGAGGAGAAGCACCAAAAGCAGTAGCATTCCGCATGAAGGTGGGGGAAAAATCATCGTCAGCTAGTAGTCTGACATCTTTTTCTACCAGGGTTTTACATTCTGCGTAAGCTGTTTGGGGATTAACACCAGATGCTTCTGTGACATCACCATCGGTAGCTACGCCGTAAACACTGCACGAAGACATATATACGAAGCGACGTACACCCAATGTTTTCGCCAAGTTCGCCAAACGAACTGAACCTAAATGATTAATGTCGTAGGTGATATTGGGTGCTAATTGCCCGGTAGGATCGTTGGATAGTTCTGCCATGTGAACTATAGCTTCAACGCCTTGCAAATCTTCTGGAGTGATGTTACGGATATCTTTATTAATGGTTTTAGCTGTCACCTCAGTACCGTTGTACAGCCAACCAACTTTATAAAAACCAGTATCTAAACCGAGAACTTCATGTCCTCGTTCAATTAACAGAGGAGGCAATAACGAACCTAAATATCCTTCTGTTCCAGTTATCAATACTTTCATTATTGTCTAATCCTCTGTTCTTGAATGATGAGTTGAATTCAATTCCGATGCGGATCAAATAGCGACACAATTTATGACTGTCACCTCATTACCAGCAAACAGTCATGGGTAATTCGTAATGACGCTCCTACGTCGCTACCGCTGCGAAGCGCGTAATTCGTAATTCGTAATTAGGAAAGTCAAGCTCAGTCTGGTTTTTCAGGGTTGGATTTGTTGCTTGATTTTGGATACCTGGTATAAAGTCCTGATTAAGAATTTAGAGAAATCTCAGAATCTTTGATTTTGTTCGTACTGAATATATAGATAAAATTCACCACAAATTCTTAGCCGATCGCACCTTCAAATATCGGCATCAACACCAATTTATTTGTCAAATAAACAGAAGCCTATGATTGGTGTATCCTCTAGTTTAGTCTTAGAGCCTCTGTTAGGTGTAGCCAATTTGCCATATAAGATTGGGGACTGGGGAATTGTCATTGATTATTCTCCGCGTCCCCGTCTCCCCCCAGTCACTGAGCAAAGTCGTACCCCTACGGGGAAGCAAGCTACGCGCAGCGTCTCCGACAGGAGAAGTGCATCCCCTCACAAACTGACAACGGTGCTAAGATGCAACGGTTGGGGAATTTGGGCAACAATTGCTTTGCCAATTTCTAGAGAGGATGTGGCAGCAGGTGAAGGTGCGTTACAAACATGGACGGAGTTTTGGCCTTGAAGAATCAAAAAGTCGTCTACTAGTTTGCCATCTTTCATCAAAGCTTGGGCGCGGACTCCTGCATGGGTGGGAACTAAATCTGCTGCTTGGACTTCAGGAATCAGTCTTTGTAAACTCCTGACGAAGGCTGCTTTACTCAAAGAACGGATGATTTCTTGAATGCCTTCATCGGCGTGTTTGGCTGCCAATTTCCAGAAACCAGGATAGGTGACAACCTCAACAAAGTCCCGCAAGTCAAAGTCAGTTTTTTTGTATCCTTCGCGTTTGAGGCTAAGAACTGCGTTAGGCCCCGCGTGAACGCTACTGTCAATCATCCGGGTAAAATGGACTCCCAGGAAGGGAAAATCGGGATTGGGAACCGGATAAATGAGAGTTTTGACCAAATAGCGTTTTTCGGGGGTGAGTTCGTAATATTCACCGCGAAAAGGGACAATTTTAGCTTGGGGTTCGACTTGATTTAATTTAGCAATGCGATCGCTATGCAATCCAGCACAATTGATCACAAAGCGTGTTTCAAAGTTGCCTTTGTTTGTTTCTAATACCTGATTTCCCCCACTGGCGGAGATTTTCAGCACTTTTGTATTGAGATATAAATCTCCGCCCTGACGTCGAATTAATTCGACGTATTTTAAACAAACTTGTTTGTAATTAACAATACCAGTTGATAATACTCGAATTCCACCCACAGAACTGACATGAGGCTCAATTTCTTTAACCTCTTCTGGTGTGATTCTCTGGACTGCAATACCATTTTCTAAACCCCGTTTGTAGAGGTTTTCTAAGCGCGGTAGCTCTTGTTCTGTGGTTGCAACAATCACCTTACCGCAGACTTCATGGTCAATTTCATGTTCTTGGCAGAACTCCACCATTGAACGACAACCGTCACGACAAAATTGAGCTTTGAAACTCCCTGGCTTGTAATATATACCAGAGTGAATGACGCCGCTGTTATTGCCGGTTTGGTGAAATGCCCATTGGCTTTCTTTTTCCAGTACTAAAATCCGGGCATCAGGATAACGTTTACCCAAAGCCATCGCTGTAGATAGTCCTACTATACCGCCGCCGGCGATCGCAAAATCATACATTGGTATTGTTGCACTTAAAATGACAGTAAATAAGCGTGATGTGCAGAAATCAAAATATCAAAAACCTAAGTACTATGAGTTTTTGAATTTTGAATTTATTACCATACCTTCCAAGGAGCCTGACCATTTTTCCATAGCTCCTCTAGGTAATTTTTATCGCGTAAAGTATCCATTGGTTGCCAAAAACCAGCATGTTTGAAAGCTGATAACTGTTCCATGTCAGCTAACTTTTCTAATGGTTCTTTTTCCCAAACGGTAGAATCATCAGTAATCAAATCAATCACATCTGGTTCTAAAACAAAATAACCACCATTAATCCAAGCTCCGTCACCTTCTGGCTTCTCGCGAAAGTTGGTGATTTTAGTTTGCTCATGTGCCAGAGAAATGGCCCCAAAGCGCCCTGCTGGTTGAACTGCTGTGAGTGTTGCTAGAGTATTTTGTTCTTGATGAAATTTCACTAACTCTGTGATATTTACATCACTTACACCGTCACCATAGGTAAAACAAAAAGTTTCGTTACCAACATGTTCGCTAATGCGTTTTAAGCGTCCACCTGTCATTGTTTGATCACCTGTATTGACTAAGGTGACACGCCAGGGTTCAGCATAACCAGAATGTACATTCATCTGGTTAAATCGCATATCAAAGGTAACATCTGACATGTGTAAGAAGTAGTTAGCAAAATACTCCTTGATTATGTAACCTTTATAACCGCAGCAAATAATGAAGTCATTAATACCGTGAGCAGAATAAGTCTTCATTATGTGCCATAGAATTGGCTTACCACCAATCTCAACCATCGGCTTGGGTTTGATATTGGTTTCTTCACTGAGGCGTGTACCAAGCCCTCCAGCCAAAATCACCGCTTTCATGTGATTACCTCGGAGATTTGCAGGTGAATTATTTTTGCTAAAAAAAGTCTCAAGTATCAAATATGAAAGATGAAAAGTAACAACTATCTTGGTATATGCCTTATCCCTAATAGGCGGAAATTTAGAGTTTTTCAAGTATTCAAGCCTGAATTTAAGAATGGGCGAGTTAACTTTAACCTTCCAATTTATACTTCAGCTTTTGTTTTTTGACTTTGTGAAAATGAAGGGGATGCACATCAATAGAGAAAAATTCATTAGTCATTTGTTTTTCTCAGTAAATAATCTAACCGTAATTTTCCGCAGAATTATAAAGGATAGGTAAATTAAAATATTTTGTCTGTAAAAGCTTTATAAATATGTAAGATCCGTAAAAAAAGACTAAACTTAATAAAAACTTTATTTGACTAAACAAAAATACACTAATCAGCACATTAGTATCAAATACAAACCGTCGATTATTCGTGATCATTCAAAATTGATTCTAAGATTTCAGACGTTAATCCTCGTTCTTGTGCTTCCAGGCTTGCTTTATCCATCGTGTTTCTTAAACGTGCAATGGCTTCAAATCTGTTCATTGCAAATTGAGATTGCATAATTGCCGCAATCTTAAGTTGCAATTGTTCTTGTTCTTCTTTAGTAGCATTACGGTATGCTTCTGCCACTGAAGAGGGAACTTTGATAGTGATCTCTTCTTTAGTAATCATAGCCGTGCGCCTTCATAATTTCTCATCATTTTCCGCACTAAAAGCTGCTGCCAATTCAGGACTAGCGATCGCAATGCTGCTTTCGTGCCATTCATGAATGATTGCGTCAATCATCTCCCATGCTGTAGTTGAGGAATTTATCAATCGAAAAGCCTCACTTAGCTCCGTGATAAACTCTTGCAACTCATCAAAGTCAAACACGCTCAACCATCCATAAGGATGTTCAAAGCCGATTTTTTTCCCTAGTAATAGAGAAAAAGCAACGGTTAATGCTTCAAAAACAGCTTGACTTTGAGTAGCTGTCTTGACGAGAGAAGTTACTTCCTCTCGGCGCAACAATGCAAAAGACTGATCATTACGAGTAATTGTCACTGGACGTTCTAAGGCTTTGTCTAGAACTCGCCCAGGCTGACGATTTAACTCAGTGGCTGTAATTAGCTCATCTGAGTAAATATTGCCAAAATTCTCCAGAGCCATAGGTTATGCGTTTTCAGCCAAGCCGATTTAATGAAATCAATAAGTCACTACGTATAATTGTACGTACATTGCTGCTCACCTTCATTTTTTCACCTTCTAGGGCATTACACCAAATTCATAAAATATATAAATAGATAAAATAAACAGGGGTAGTCAGCGCTAACCCTGTTCACACTTGATTATTTACCACTTCAACAGTGATTTGATTACAAAAACAGGGAGTAGGGAGTAGGGATACAAAAACATTAAAAACTGTCTTTTGTGGGTCATTGCCCACTGTTAGGAAAAGATTTGTGCCGAGATTGCTTGCAACGAGGCACAATGCGTCCTGACTTCAATCCCACGCCTTAAGGCGTGGGTTCCCTACTCCCTACTCCCTCTGAATGTTTTAATTAGTTTCTCGCGACAAACTTGAGCTTTGGAATAAATTCTCACATTTGTTTTCAACAACTACGCAGATATTGCTGAGGGCTTGTTGATAGCTGTCCATGTCTTCTTGCTCAAGAGAGATTTTAGCAGCAGCTTGCAAATCTGAGATTGCTTTGGCCTGATTTTGGCTAGATTCGCCGCCACCATATTGCGAAAGTTCATAACGCAACATGCCTCGTTTGAGTAATGCTTTGGCGAGTTTGGGGTCGTTATTTAGGGCTTTGTCAAAATCAGTAAGTGCTTTTCTGTATTCTTGGACGTAATCGTTACTGTATTGAGCCATTTGATGGCGGGCTACAGCACGCTGATAGTAAGCTTCTGTTTTGGTATTATTGAGATCGATCGCTTGGGTGAAATCTGCGATCGCGCTTTTGTAATCTTGTTGCGATTCTGTGCTAGCTTTAGCTTTTTGCGCGTAGACAATACCTCGTCTGATGTAGGCTTCAACTTCTTCTTTGTCGAGACGGAGGGCGCTATTATAGTCTGCGATCGCTAATTTATATTCTTTGTCTGCTTCGCTGCTATACTCGGCGAGCATGTTACGAGCATTGCCTCGGTTGACAAAGGCTTTGATTTCATTGGGATTGATTTTCAATGCTTGGGTATAGTCTACAACTGCCCCTTCATAATCTTTCAAATTGTAGCGAGCGTTACCACGATTTACATAAGTTTTGGCATATTGAGGATTTTGTAAAATTGCTTGGTTGAAGTTGGTAATTGCTTGCTCATAGTCTTTGATTTTGTAGGCAGCATGTCCCTGTTTGTAATAATCTGCAAATGTCAGACCATTATCTTTAATTGTCTTACGGGACATTAAGGTTTGTTGCGTGTAAGCGTTTTGAGCAATAAATGGGCGGGTAAATTTGGTCATTAAGTCCAAATACACCAATAAACCAAAACCTAGCAAACCAAAGATAATGGGGTATAACTTTGGCCTTTTAGAAGATTGATAAGGAGAATAGTTTTGGTTGGTTGATGACTGCCAAAGGGAGGATGGCATGACTCGCTCTCGCAAGCGCGGAGTTTGGGTATGACGCCTTTTTGGTTGAGTCCGCGGCTTGAGATGTTCTCTTGCTTCGATGGCTTGTGGTGATGGGAAAGGATCGCGTCCACCCAATCTCAGGCTACGTTCACACCAAGGACAGACATGTAGGTGGTTGTTGTAGCGATGCTGGGGATTTGTCGAACAAGTGACGAGGGTTTCTTCCGCCACGGCTAGTGCCGACGCCCAGGCTTGAGCGCTGGGGCGGATTTGGGGGTTGTCGTGCCCATCTTCAAAACACCGAATAAATAATTCTTGTAAAGCGGGATGCAGAATTTCCCAAGGAGGTGCTATTGGGGTGGGCAGGTAAGGTACATGCCGCTTGCGACTGTAGGTAAAATGACCGGCAGCGATCCGCGCTTCGTAGGGTGGCGGCTCTACAGCGCCTTGATAGACGCCGGAAAATGGGTGCATACCTTCCATGAGGAGTTGGAAGATTAGCACTGACAGCCCAAATAAATCATGGGAAATTTCGCGATCGTGTTGTGCAAAAACTTTATTTTGCAACTCTGGTGGGGTAAACTCTGCTTTACCCACCGAGCAACGGTAAACGACATCGTGATTGGAATCGCGTACTTGGAAAGAGTCTGTGTCTACCAAGGTCACTAGTGCGGTGTCGCTGACAAGGATATTAGACTCATTGACATCACCAACACAATAACCACTGTTGTGCAAAGCAGCAAAAGCTGCTGAGAGGTTACGAGCTGTGCGGAGCAGGTACTGATAGTTGAATAATGGACAATGTTGACGGCGAGTTCTAGGGTTGTAGAAGTCGATAACAGGACGCATCCCTCGAATACGCGGCATTAAAAAGCCGATGATGCTTTTGCTGCTATCTGCTGCTTGTAATAAATCTATGGGCCAAGCAATGGAGATATGCCCCAAACTGGCTGTAGGATTTTCTGGTGGATTGGCCAGCATCGCCTTGAGCTTTTCGGCATGGGCAGCAGTTGGCTTGTGATAGACTTTTGCCACGAGAGTGCCATCGGATGTCACTGTATAGACACACGCTTCACCACCGCGTCCCAAATTGACGCTGAGGTTGATAATTTCTTGTTTCGGAAGACAACGTAGTACCTGCATGGTTAATACCGCTAACGGGGGTTATTGAAAATGCCAAACTGGCAGAATCATGGCTCATTAGTTGCTGAGTGCAGCTATAATAAGCGTCAAATCATCATCAGTGCGTTGCGTGATTCGCTCTGAGCGTAAAAACTTCACTAGCTGCTCTTTGGCCATTGTTTTATTTTCAGCATTCGCTACAAAATCAAACAGAGGAAAAAAGAACGGTTTGTGAGGTTCACCAACAACCATATTGAGAGCCAGCATTTGTAGTCCGTCGGTAAGTATACCAACATTGACTATGTCTTCGCGCCACAATCTCATCTGCGCTGTATCTAGGGCATTGGGCGAAGTTAAAAAAGTTGTTTCATTGATGTATTCGCCACTGTCAGGTGTAGTCAGGGCAAGGAGATTACCTGCGCTATCTTTGGCCACTGCTAAACCATCACCTATCTGTGCTACTGCTACCACTTCTGGTGTGGCGAGCATGACAATTAAGGTAGTTGCTAAATCTTGGGGCTGTTTTCTACCAGCGGCTGCTTCGTTTTCTACTGCTTTTCTGGCAGCGAGTATGGCTTGTGTCAAGAGCGATCGCACTTGCTCGTCGTCAACTAAAGTGTCTTTTGTCACTTGTTTGCGGCAAATGGTTTCGATTGCTGTTTCCACAGCCACCATGGCTCCTACTTTGCCATCACTAGCAGAACCTGCGCCATCTGCCGCCGCTGCTACTAAAACATTATCTGATAAAACCTGCCAGTGATGAGCATCTTGACATAACTGCTTATTTTTTAAGTGGCTTGTTCCACATACAGACGCGGCTAATACCCGCCATTGAGCAATCTGTTTTGATATGTTCATAAGATTTTCTTCCACAGCCAGCTACTGATGTATCAAGCTGTAAGCCTTGCTAAACAGACCCCCAACCAATCGGTGGTAGTGCTACTTGTTCATCTACTTGAGAATGAGAAACAGCTGACATACTAGCCGACAGCCAGACAAACATTTCGATAAAATTCAGTCCTTTGAGTTTTAAGGGAGTACGCACCGAAATTTGATTTAAGCGTGTCATATTCGCGTTTTCTACACCCACTGTGAAAAAAGCGACGCGCTTATTTGCTTCATCTCCTTGGAGGCGCTGCGATGCTTGGTCTACCACATGGTCTAGCTCACCTTGCGGCTCTCCATCGGTAATCATAAATACCCAAGGACGGTAGTAAGCAATGCCATTGGATCGATACTGAGATTTGCGCTCTTGAATGATGTCTAGAGCTTTGTGAATGCCTGCACCCATTGTCGTTAATCCTTGTGCTGTCAAGATGGGTGGGTTGAATTGATCGGCAGTGACAAAATCTTGCACGACATTAATATGACTGTCAAAAGTGATGATCGCTACTTCTACCCGTCTGGATGCCAAAGAATTTTTGATTAATTCGTCCTTCAAACTCAGTAAACCCTGATTTAAAGCCTCGATTGGTTCTCCCTGCATGGAGCCAGATGTGTCTAGTAGTAGCACGCAAGGACAACGTGGTTCCGGATTTTCCGCAAACTCCACGACTTCATCAAGTCTTAATGTATCCGGTATAACCTCTTGTGTTACGCTATAATCCAAAGTCCTATTTTCCTTTTTCTAAAGAGTATTATTGATTCAAAGTATATAGTTTCAGAGCTAAATCTGAACTGCTTCGTTAGTAGGTAGATGATTGAGTCTTTATTAAACTAATTATTTGCAGCCAGCTTTTTTACATATTGCAGAAAATCTTCATTGTGGTCTAGTTTCTTAAAACAGAATTTATCAGCGTTTAGCATCATCTGTTGTAGTGTATTTACCAAATTTTTATATCTGGTAAATATAGAATACATTAAATACATAAGGTTTTCGAGAAAGAATTTTAAAGATTGTATGTAGGAATAGTGGGTTTTTCTTCATGAAGATGAAAGTGATTCAGTAATGTCCAAAAGTTATATTCCTCCTAGCATAGGATTAGGGGTATAAAGTCTCAGAAGCCAGATATAGTAACGTTTAATTACGACAAATTACTTAACTCAAGATGGCGATCGCCAGCCGGAAAACAGTCATCGGGGATCAGGTATATGGTCAGTGATTTCGACCCGTGTCCGATGGCTGACACAAGCGATAAGGGACTTAAATGATAGATGCTAACTGTTAATAGAGCTTCAATAGCTCACCGCTAAAATACTGAAAATTTTCAATTCTACATAAAAGACCTAAAACATTTTCTTGTGGTGTAGCGAGGCTAGGTCATATGAGAGTGTACTAAGTCACAAACTAACTTGAATTTTTATATTTTGTAATATATGTACATATTTTGAAATAAAAAATTCAAGTTTAGAAAAATATTTCAAAAAAGAAAATATTTTTATAGCCGACATTTCCAATTTACGAGTATTCTTTCGCTTATCCGCGAAAAACTTGAAAATCATATGAGCAATTCAGGTACCTTTACTAAACTCCGTCCCCAGAGTTTGTTAAGACAATTATCTAACTCCTCGGAAAATATTTGTATACAAGCATTTAGTAACTCAGTTTCCTGGATAATTTATTTAGAACAAGGCAAAATTATCTACGCTAGCCACTCAGTTGAACCCTTTGATAGATTAGAGCGTCATTTACGTCGCCTTGCTGAGCAAATACCTCAAATTACTAGTGAAACTCGCGTTCAATTGCGAATGACATTTGAACTCGACTCACCTAATCAGTCAATCGAATATAGTAGCAATTCAATCAGTCAGCCTGCTGAGTATCAAGCTATATACTGGCTGGTAAATCAACAAAATTTGAACTCTACACAAACAGCATTACTAGTTCAAGAATTAGTCATAGAAGTGATTGAATCATTTTTGCTGATCAAAGAAGGGACTTATCAACTCACAGAACTACATAATATAATTCCCCTTTGCAGTTTAGACACAGAAAAAATCTCAGAACACTGCCACGCGAGATTAACAAGTTGGCAATCTTTAGTACCTAAAATTTCTTCTCCTTATCAACGTCCATATTTGTTGATTAAGAGCAAATTCCCCACAAAAGATTTACCAGAACTGCAACCAGATTTAACTAATTGGATGAAGGGTTTTAGCCTACGTCATCTGGCTGTGATCATGAATCAAGACGAAATTCAACTGACTCAAAGTTTATATCCTCATATCATGAATGGCGCAATTATACTCCATGAACCAGATCCACCATTTGATAAATTGCCAAAGATATTTACAGAATCTTTGCCAGCTTCTGAATGGGTAACAGAGTGGGTGAAAACAGAAGTATCTAGCATAATTGCACAAGAGCCACGTAGCACTATTACCAAAGCGCCCTCGAATATTATTGCCAAGAATATAGCTCCTGTGACAAAATTACTACAAATTTCTGCTCCTTTTAGAGAAAACCTTCAAGAACCAACATTACCGAATAACATAAATCCTCCTCAAAAAATAGTAACGGCTGCTACTGCTACTACTAAAAAAGTCCACAAAATTGTCTCTGTAGATGACAGTCCCACAATTCTTAAAGAAATTAGTCGTTTTTTAGAGAGCGAAAATTTTTCGGTAGTGACAATCAACGATCCACTCAAAGCTATAATGTCGATTATTCGCCACAAACCAGACTTAATTTTGTTGGATCTCAACATGGCAGGCGTAGATGGTTATGAATTGTGTCGCATTATACGTAACAATTCAAAATTTAAAGCGACTCCAATTATCTTTGTCACTGGCAATAAGGGAATTGTAGACAAAGTAAAAGCTAAATTAGTGGGGGCGTCTGGGTATCTTACTAAACCTTTTACACGTGCAGAATTACTCAAAATAGTCTTTATGCATTTGCTTTAATAAGCTAAAATACATATAAACTCCACAGTCACTCATGATGATTATCCTCTGTTGAAGAGCTTTGCTCGCCGATAGCCGACGCTCAAACTTTTCGCTTTGTCATTGGTCATTCGTATTGACAAAGGACGAACGACAAATGACTAAATAACGGTTTTAAATTCAGATGCATATGACTGCTAATCTAGAAGTTGACGAAAACTTGATTCAAGAAGCTCTCGAACTTGGTAATCAACTTACTAAGCGTGCTGTTGTTGAAGAGGCATTAAGAGAATATGTACAACGTCGAAAGCAACTAAAAATTTTCGAGTTATTTGGCACAATTGAATACGATAATGATTATGACTACAACCAACAGCGCGATCGCAAATGAAGATCATTGTTGACACCTCAGTTTGATCTTTAAATATGAATATTTAAGTATCAAATTGTATTTTAATTATGCTTTATGTACAGACCATAAAATGCTTGAATATTATTTGAGCGTTGAGATGTAATAGTTAGAAATATTGATTTAACGTTGTTTATGCGTATTTCTCTGAATTGGCTACGGGAACTAGTAGAGATAAAACTAAGTACAGAAGAATTAGCCCATGCTCTCACAATGGCTGGGTTTGAAGTAGAAGATATTGAAGATCGCCGCACTTGGGCGAATGGTGTTGTTGTTGGTAGAGTAGTTGAACGTCAACCCCACCCCGATGCTGATAAATTGAGTGTTTGTCAAGTAGATATCGGTGCAGCTGAGACTTTAAATATTGTCTGTGGTGCAGCCAATGTCCGCGCAGATATGTATGTGCCAGTGGCAACTGTTGGTACTTACTTACCAAACATCGATTTAAAAATTAAACCCGCAAAATTACGCGGTGTACCCTCGCAAGGGATGATCTGTTCTTTAAAAGAACTCGGTTTACCCACTGATGTTGATGGAATTCATATTTTTCCTCAAGAAAACTTGTCGTTAGGTAGCGATGTGCGTCCTCTGTTGGGCTTGGATGATGTAATTTTAGATCTCACCACAACAGCTAACCGGGCTGACGCCTTGAGTATGGTGGGTGTAGCACGAGAAGTGGCAGCTTTGACAGGAGGAAAACTCAGTATTCCCCAACCGGGTGAAGTCGCAATTACCAAAAATGCAGAGGTTTTGAGTTTAAAAATTGCCGACACCCAAGCTTGTCCTACTTATATTGGTACAGTCGTTGAACAGGTAAAAATTGCTTCTTCCCCTGATTGGTTGCAACAGCGCTTACGGGCAGCAGGAGTTCGACCCATCAATAATGTCGTGGATATTACTAACTATGTATTGTTAGAATGGGGACAACCGCTACACGCATTTGATCGCGATCGCCTACAATCAATCGCATCTCTACAAATAGGTGTTCGCTTCGCCACTACTGGAGAAACCCTCAAAACTTTAGATGGACAAACTCGCACTCTCACGACTCAAAATTTACTCATCACCGCCAACGACACACCCGTCGCCTTAGCGGGAGTCATGGGTGGGGAAGCAACGGAAGTGCATGATGGTACTCAAAGCCTAGTTTTAGAAGCTGCACTGTTTGATTCTGTGGCAATTCGCCGTTCTTCGCGGAGTGTGGGATTAAGAAGTGAGGCTTCTGGAAGATACGAACGGGGAGTCAACCGCGCGGAATTGGAAGTAGCCAATCGTCGGGCTTTATCATTAATGAGTGAACTAGCACAAGCTGTGATTGTGCAGCAAGAAATTGCCGACACTCGCCCAGACCCTTCTACCTGGAGTCGTTCGATAGCACTGCGTTTAGACCGCATTAACCAAGTTTTGGGGCCAATCGATTCGGAAGCTGAAACAGGAGAAATCCAACAACAAGATGTGGAACGCATCTTGACGGCCCTGGGGTGTCAACTCACCCCATTAGGTGAACGTAATTGGACAGTTTCTGTACCTCCTTATCGTTACCGTGACTTAGAACGGGAAATCGACTTAATCGAAGAGATTGCCCGCCTTTATGGCTACGATAATTTCTGCGATACCTTGCCGGAAAAAGCCGAAGCTGGTTATCTACCGATAGATCAAGAATTGATTCGCAAATTACGAGCTTTTTTGCGGGCCGAAGGCTTGACAGAGTTAATTCACTACTCTTTAGTAAAACCAGGGGAAGATCGACAAGTAGTACTAACTAACCCACTATTCACAGAATATTCAGCACTACGAACCGATTTATTAGCCGGGTTAATTGATGCCTTTCAATATAATTTAGAACAAGGCAATGGTGCCCTCAACGGCTTTGAAATGGGGCGAATTTTCTGGCAAGAAGAGAACGGTTTGCAAGAAACAGAAGCGATCGCTGGGATCATGGGTGGCGATCGCACTTTGGGCAAATGGTCAAAAGGTGGGCGTGAACAACCCATGACTTGGTTTGAAGCCAAAGGCATTTTAGCAAGTGTTTTTCGGCAACTAGGTGTCCAGGTAGAATATCAACCAGATTGCCGCGATTCTCGCCTACATCCAGGACGTACCGCCTCGTTATGGTTGCGGGGTAACAAACTAGGGGTTTTTGGACAACTCCATCCCCAACTCCGACTAGAAAGAGGCTTACCAGACTCAGTTTTTGCTTTTCAGTTGGATTTAGACGTGCTTTTGGATGCTTTGGATCAAGACGAAATTCTCGTCCCAACATTTCATCCCTATTCTACCTATCCCGCAAGCGATCGCGATATCGCCTTTTTCGCACCCGTCAAGGTTTCAGTTGTCGAAATTGAAAAAGCAATCACCAATGCAGGTAAAGATTTACTAAAATCAGTCGAACTGTTCGATGAATATCGCGGTGAAAATGTCCCCCAAGGACAACGAAGCTTAGCATTTCGCCTAGTCTACCGCACAAGCGATCGCACCCTCACCGATGCCGAAGTCGAACCAGTCCACAACAAAGTCCGCGAAGCCCTAGTAGAAAAATTCGGCGTCAACCTCAGAAGCTAGTGTTAGCAGTGGTCAGCTCTCCGACTTTTTCAACAAGTCGGAGAGCTAGGAACCCAGCAAAAGTTAACAGTTAGATCAGTGATCAGTCATCATGCCTAAATACATCATGTGGGGAACCTACTGTGAAGATGTCCTCGAAAAACGCACTCCTTACCGTCAAGACCATTTAGACGGGTTAGCAAAACAGAAAGAATCTGGTGTATTGATTACCATTGGCCCCACCAAAGATGTCACCAAAGTCTTTGGGATTTACGAAACAGCAGATGAAGCCACTGTGCGCCAATTAATTGAAAATGACCCCTATTGGAAAAATGGCATCTGGACTGAGTACTTTGTCAAAGAGTGGATTCAGGCGATTTAAATTACTTAAAAGGGAGCAGGAAACAGAATATTTTTTGTTCTGTGTGAAAAATAATTTGGGTGATTATTAATGAACAAAGCCAGAAGTCAGAAGACATAAGCATTTTAAATGCTGAATTCTACCTTTTGAATTCTCGTTTTTCATGCTTTTAGGTGATGCGATCGCGCTCTCATGAGTGTGATGATGAGAATATTCTCACCACAAAATCATCACTTTTGTCTAGACTAAAAACAAGAGCATCTACAACTGCAATAAATCAGATTTTTAGAGGGTTTCTACCATGAATCAAATTCTCAAACGGACATTTTTACCCGGTCTGATGGCTGTAAGTCTAGCTGGTGTTACCTTAGTTCCCGCTAAACCCGCTACAGCTGATGACCAAGTTATCCGAGACGCAGCCATCGGTGCTGGTACTTGTGTAGTTACCGGAGCAATCAGAAGACGTGGTACTGTATTACGCAATGCCGCTAAGTGTGCTGCTGCTGGTGCTGTTGTCAATGGTGCCAATGGACTCAGACGCAATCCCAAAAAACGTAGCATCATCCAAGATGCCGCAGTAGGTGCAGGTACTAGCGCCGGTACTCGTGCTATTCTTGGTGGTCGTGAAGACACCGCAGGCGACTTACTAGATGGTGCAGCGGCGGGTGCTGTCATCAATATCCTTGGTAGATAGAGACGCTTCAAAAGCGCGTTTCTACAAGAGACCTCTTGCAAAAGTCGGATACTCGCCAGAAAATAAATTTTCTGGCTGATAACTCAAGTCGGTTTCAACCGACTAATAACAGTATTTTTAGTCCGTTTCAACGGACTTTTGCTATTAGGCAGAGACTTGAGTCTCTGACGGTTCAAGTATTTTTGCAAGAAGTCTAACCCTGTTTTGTCAGTTTGGGAGAAGCCTATCGCTGAAAGCCTTTTGGAGCTTTAGTTTTAAGCTTTTGGTTATAAATTTTAGTTACTGTTAGAAAATAAAGGCTCAAAGCTAGATTGGATGAAAGTTTCAGAATCTTGCTTTGATTATTACTTTCCGAGAGTGACATAAAAGGGCTAAGCTGTTCCACATATAACTTGCATAATTAGGGCGGGCAAGATGCCCACCCCACAAGAGTTTTATTTAATTTGATTATGTAATTTAGATGTTTTTTAGCTTAAGGATTTCGGGTAACTAAAACGAGAAACGCCATAATATCGTTTCACGAAATACCTAGTACAAATGATTTGTCTCTAATTCTTTCCCCCTGCTCCCATTTCCACGTTGGGCTATCCATTACCCGGATCTTTCTTAACAAACAGACAAAATACTTAAAATTAGAC